>JAYVKQ010000444.1:0-6832 GCA_043768285.1 Saprospiraceae bacterium
CTCATCGCGCCACCTAACGCCCCCATCAAAGGATTTCCGCCTGACGTGCCTCCTGAACGGGTTTCAGTGACCGTTTTTCCATAAGGACTGGAACTCAACGCTGCGATTCTGAGATTAAGATTATCTTTATCATAATTCTTTTTTTCCATGTAACGATTATATTGCTCGTTCAACACGGCTTGCTCGTAATCTCTTTGCTCCGCGCCTACGCCTGCTAAAGCCCTTGCGTCCCCTTGTTGGTAGCTTTGCTGCCCTTGCGCCAACTGCCCCGCCATTTGAGCAGCAGAAAGACGCTGCGTATTCATGTTCATGCCCGCTTGCTGATTTGCACTTTGGGCGGACATATCTGCTTGTTGGTTTGCCATTCCCGCTTGGAGCATACGCGATTGGTCTTGAGTATAAAGCCCTGTAGCATTGTTATACGCTTGGTTACGCAAGTTCGCGTTTAACTCGCCTACTTGTCGCGCATTTTCCGAAGCTGCAACCCCCTCCGCAACGCCATGACGTGAACCGCCAAAGGCTCCTGAACGAGTAGCTTGGTCGCCAATAGCATTAACATTTTGCTTGTATTGGTTATTCATCCCTTGGACAGAAGCGTCTATAACGTTTTGGGTATAAGGATTCATATACCCTTGTAAATTCGTTGTAGGGATAGAGCCTGTGCCTACCATACCTGCTTGAATCTGATTTGGATTATACCCTGCCGCCTGTGCAGTTACGCCCATCGCGCCTTGGTACACATTGTTTAAATTACCCGCATTGTTCCTTATCATATTGAACGCGGCTTGTTGGTCTTGGTTAAACCCTGCGTTTAACTCCCCCCCATACGCCTCATAGGGTTTAGCCGCAATTCTGTTCGCCTCCGCGATATTGGCTTTTGACGGCTCTTCAATCCAAGAAGGAAGCTGCGTCACACTTTGCGTTACTTGAGGAGATGGTTTGTTACTTCCCATATTTTATAATCCTATTGTTTTTTCATAACATATAAAAGTTTGAGTAAATCCTAAACCTTCTGCTATTTTTTTCCACCCTCTACGCGGCGAGCTACTTGTTAGCCTAACACACTCAAATTCCTTAGCTTTAAGTATAATTTGAGGGAATAAAGATATTACCGCTTTTTGTTCCCCTGCAACTATAGAAATATCAAGCATTTTACATCTTGGAAATACGCAAACTTGAGTAAACACTATCGCTTTTTCATTATAAAAACATTGAAAAAGCCCTCTTTTAGTAAAGTCTATTACGTCTTCAATAGTAAAGCAATTCCCCCCATAATCAAGAGCTTTTTGCAATCGCTTACGCATTTCATCAGGGGCGAGTATTTCCATCTTCTAATACCGATTGTAGAACCCCCGAATTATTGACTGAAATCTTATATGTTTTAGTGCCATCGGGCGTGAGCAATAAAACATAAGGCTGCGAAGTGTTTAAAGGCGAATATCTATTAAAATTACGCATGAGAGCATCGAGCAAGCTATATGCCCAAGAAGAATTATATTGCATTGGAGGCGTAGGCAAAGTGATACTTGGGGGGGGAGTGTAATTTGTCATTATCTGCGACTCCCTTTTTCAACGTCTAAAGTCATTTCCCCTACACTCCATAGTCCGTCTTGTGTAGGAGTAAACCGCAATCGGAGAAACTTAGCTTCCGCCCGTGTGTCAATATACCCATCACTACGGCAAGTATATGCCCCATACGCCGTTTCCGCCCCCTCAGGAGTATATCTCCCATAAAGAGTTACATCTATTTTCGCTCCAAAGCCTGTTGAGGGCATAATTTGGTTTAGCGCAAGAGTGTTTTCACTGCCTTTTATATAGCTGGTTTCCGCGTATATTTTTCCGTTTGCTGCCCTCGCATCGCCATTTTCTGTCCACCCTTTATCATGCTCATACGCATATCCTAAAGCGTCTGTTTTTATAGGATAGCCGTGCAACGTCCCCGTGCACATAGCAGTTCGTGCCATAGTGCCTGTAGAAAACCAATTTTCTAAATAGTTCCAAATTAAATATTTATTACATTCAGGATTACCTATTGAAGGGTAATAAAACCAGATTTCAGGAAAAGTGCCGTGGTCATACGCAAAGCCTTTTTGTTGCCCGAAGAATGAATCAATTTCATTCTTTTGAATATAGTCCCACACATCGCTGGCGACCCTACTAATTCCGCCCCCCGCCTCGTATTTCCATATACCTTCTTTAGTAAACCACGCTGCGTTTCCTTGGTATAACGCAATGCTTTCAGGATTAATAATAGCAGTATCGCCTAAATACTGATACCCATAAACATATGGCAAGCCTGAATATCTAACAATATAAACTTCTGTCCGAGAAAATAATAAAATTCCGTCTTTAACAATTACGGCGGTTTCTAGCGGCGTGCGAGAGGGAATAGTCAAAAACCCCGCTGTGTTTGTCGTAGAGGCATAATTCCAATCGTTAATATTTTCTCGAGAACACCAGCCTATATTACGAGGGTTTCCCCCCTCTCCTATAAGCATGACAAATCGTTCAGGCGTAACAATACACGCCTTATTCCCTATTGGCGCACCTGTGACTGCTATAGGCGCGGTAGTAGGCGTATTCGTTGTGTAGTATAACAATCGCCCATCGCTTGAGGCTGTCATTACTACGTCTTTTCCCCAGTTTGCCATTGTCCAAAAAGCAAAAGGTGCATTTGGGTTTATAGTTCCATCGCCGACTCCATACGCCCCAACTCCATACGCCCCAACACCGAAGCCGCCTACCGCTCCTAAAGTAGAAAAAGGCACAAAACTAGCAGGCGTAATATTTGTTATACCCCCCGCGCTATTCATATAAAATAAATGGCTATCCGCACCAAAGAGAGTATATTCCGCAACCCCTACATCACGATAATTATGAATATGGCGAGTTTTACTTGCCATAGGACTTGCAGTCATACGCTGAAAACCGCCAATAGGCTGTAATACTCCTTCACGCCAACGCACCATTTCAGTCGCCCACCATGTGTTAGCAACTTCAGTCGGCGAGAGGCGTTTAACTAGCCCTGCAGGGAGGGAGTAGGGAGTCATTACCATTATTTCACCAAAGATATTGCTTTGAACTGCACATTCGCAACGCGCTGCGCCCAGCCTTTACCAAAAACGTCCCAAGTTTTTAGTTTTTGGTAAAAAGCTAGTTGTTGCGAGGCAATAGAGGCAAGAAGTTTTTTAGTATCTTGTTTTCTAACCGCAGCTAAAGTGATATTGCCAATTACCCCATCAGCTTTTACTCCCGCCGCCCTTTGCAAAAACTTCATTGCTTGAGAAGCTCCTGCATTCACTGCAATGTTAAAAATTACATAATCTACACCAGAAGGTAATTCATCCGCCCATACCGCACGCCAGTATTGAGAGTGATATATATCAAAAATTTCATTTTCTGTAAGGCATTTTACTGATTGAGTTGCGCCCCCCTTACAAGCGCGATAAGCGTTATATACCTTTTGCGTTACGCCTTTATTAGTCGCGCCGCCTGGGTCGCGGGGGTGATTAACATAGCCCCCTTCATCTTCAAGAAGCCATTTTAAAGATAGTGTAAAGTTCTCACGCATTATCTAACACCTGTTTAAGTTCTTCAATAGTTTCTGTTTCATAAGCCTTTTGCGGCAAATCACGCAATTCTTGTCTTTGGCTTTCAATTTCTTGCACCTTGTCGGGGTCTGCCGCCACAAGCGCACGGGAAACTTGAACATCTAATTGAGTTAATTTTTCTTTTCGCAACGTGCGTAATTTATCCGCAGCGATATCTTGCGCTTTAGTTAAGTCAATTTTTATCATCAATGCCTCCTAAACAATCTTGTCGTGCTTTCTCCTCCGCTTCAAGGGCGGTTTGTTCTGCAAACCACCATTCTTGACCTTTCCCATAGCCATCAGGTTTAGAAAAATCAGCTGTCCAAGCATCTCTAAATAAGATTGATGTATCATCATTAGGGATAGCAAAATGGTCGGTATATATGAAAGGCGTATCTTTAGGCACATCTTTTAATGCGGTTTCCTCAAGTGGCAGCATTCCGCTTGGCACTACGATTGCTATCGTGTCTTGATAGGGATATATAATGGCTTTCATTTTTATGCTCCAAATACTGCAAAAGAAACTATAGTGGCATTTGATGGGCTTAACGCCCCACCTATATAAAGCGCAGTATTGTAAGACACTGAACCCGTCGCAATTGCAGTAATGCCACCCAACGCCCACCCACTTGATTGCTGGAATGAGAATTGAGGTGCTGCGTTAGCAGCAAGGGCTGTGGTGACGTTAACAGTTCCCGCGCCTGTGGAAGTCCACGTTACCGAGGATACGTTGTAGCTTGAATTTAGAACGTGCGGATTCGCCCCTGTGAAGTTTGCCCAGGCCTTCGCAGTATTTTTAGCAGAAACTGCCCCCTCACCAGCACTTACAATCACAGAAGCATTGAAAGCCAAAGTCGCCGCAGTGACAGTCAAAGTCCCTTGCCCGCTAGATACTCCACCGCCAGAGCTCTGTATACGAACATCAAAATCTGTCGCTGCGGAACTAGAGTGGAAATCTATGAGAGGAGTATTCGCTGTGCCTACCGCTCCTAATTCTACTCCAACAGTAGCGTAGGGTAAACTGATAGTAGGGGTATTGAGCTTTATAAAAGTCGATGCGGTAAATACTAGGTCTGTTACGTTATTGCCAGACCTTACCGCATTAAGCCATGCATAAGACGCGCTATCCGCATCATTTGTAGTAAAACCTACGAAAGCCCCTCCTGTCTGCACCCCCCATTTCCATATTTTATTATCCGCCCCCGCCGCAGTATTTTTAATTGTCTGATAAATCTCCCCTGCATATTCTTGATAAAAAAGTCCTCCGCCAATAATCTTAAAAGAACCGCTAGTGACAAGTTCACCTGCGGTGTTAATCCTCATACGCTCTGTACCTGCTAAATTACGAAATACGTGCTGAACCGCGTCATAGTTGAAAGAAGATATATTCGCCGCAGCGTATACCCCCCCAGATGACACCCCCCCGTTATCAGTGACATACGCCGCAACATAGGAATTTGCAGAACCTGTAGCAATATCAAACCGCGCTTGCGCACTAGCTCCAGTATTATTATTATATACCTTAACCCCTGTAACTGCATTTTGAGCTTTTTGAACCTCAAATTTCCCGCCTGTCGTTGCAGTGCCGCCTATGATAACATTTCCTGTACTATCTACCCTCAAAGCTTCCTGTATCGCTCCTGAACCTGTATTTACCCCGAGAGCAAGTTGGGAAGCCCCCGCAGGGTTATACGCATCGATGTGCACAATACCTGAGCTATCCGCTTGGATAGCCCCACCATAACTGTCTAAAGGCGTAGAATCATAGGCAAGGGTGGTATTCTGCGCTTTTATCGTGCCACTTACTGTCATTTTAGCTTGAGTGTCCGCCGCTCCTACCCCGATGGCTAGTGTTCCTGACCCTGCAAGTGCGCCATCGACTTTTAATACTTTCCCCACCCCCACTCGCAGTCCTACGGAACTCCCTGTCCCGTCCGCTTTAAAAATAGGGTCTAATATATCTAAATTTTCATTGAGATGCTGCCCCCAAAGCCCAATATCCGCAGATATTTCAGGTTTAGTCATATTTAAGTTAGTGGTAAACGTATTCGCCATATCACACCTTTATTAGATAAAGTAACATCCCACCCCAAACTGCGCCAATAGCTAATTCCGCTTTTGGTATTGGGTTATCCCGCCAAAACGCCCATGCCCCTGCATAAATACTAACACATATAAAAGGGAATAACA
The DNA here is from genome assembly GCA_043768285.1 of Saprospiraceae bacterium. Classification (GTDB taxonomy): domain Bacteria; phylum Bacteroidota; class Bacteroidia; order Chitinophagales; family Saprospiraceae; genus JAAFJT01. The sequence goes on from JAYVKQ010000444.1 coordinate 5,781, forward strand.
CCGCTAATTTCCAATCCAAATACGCCAGAAAAGGGCTAGCAAACGCCATGCGAATGGTAAGCGCGGTATAATCACTATCAAAACTAAGCCGTTCAATTATTTTCTCTAAAGGTTTAATTGGGCGGGTGAGTTCTGGCATATTTCCTAAATCAAACCAACGCCCCCAAGCATAAACGCCCCACGAAAAATAAGAGGCGGTAAACACAAGCGCGTGTTGCCCATTCAAAACAATGCAAGCTATGCAGAATACACATAACGTAACCCAGTATAACGGGCGGCTTGGCAGTTTTGAGGCAAACCAACCGCCGCCGCGCAATCTGTTCAGAAAAGCAAAAAGAGGAATAAACAGAAACTCAAACATTATTTTTCATCCAAAAGAATTATACCTGATTTTAGGAGTATTCCCACTGAAACGCGTTATTTCGTCTTGTTCTTTAAGCGCGTTTAGAATCGCATTTGAAGCCGCAGTCCATACCGCAATCCGCTCATCTTGTTTAAGATAAGGCGCAGTGTGGAGCAGAGCATTATAGAAATATAAATCGGGGGCTTCGGACAATAGCCAATTTGTAGGGGTTAAGTCGGTTAAAGATGGGATTTTTGAGTAATAGGTCAACATCCCTGTCACTGTTGTAGCAGGCGGGGGAGAAAGTTCAAAATTATCTCCTGAGAAAGTATAATACGCGGGCGGATTGCCTATAGAAGCAAGGGCGTTCATATCATCCGCATATTGATTAGTAATAAGTTGTAATGCCCCTATTTTCGGGGAGTCTAAACGCAAGCGCGTAGCTTCGAGAAAATTAGAAGGGAGAGCGTTTAACGCGGTAGCTGTCGAAAAAGGTAAATTAATAATCATTTTTCTAACACGCAAAACGCGGTTAATTGTGGCTTCGGCTAATTGAATAAAAACTGGAATTTTAGTCGCTAAATCATTACGGTTGAGTTCATCTGCTATTGCCGCCTGTAAACCATCGTAAGTCTGAATATTATATGCTAAAGATGTCATAAGCTCGCCCTCGTAGTGCGGAATAACCAATTATCAGGATGGTTAAACC
>JAYVKQ010000445.1:0-13973 GCA_043768285.1 Saprospiraceae bacterium
GAGGTTTAGTAAACTGAATTTTAATTTTTTTTCAAAAAAATTAAAATTCAGTTTACTAAACCTCTGCACTAAACAATGAAACTCGGCAAATCTAAAACATTGTTTTCGCACTAATTTGACGATATTAGATTTCAAATCAGCCCGTCACTTTATTTTTATAAACACTATAACTTCATCACCTTTTTCTGAATATTAAAATCCTCTCCTATTAGGCGCAATATATATACCCCCTCCCTGTTTTCTCCTAAATCAATGGATATAAGCCCTTGATTACCAATGTTTTCTATTTTTTTAGAAAAAACTAATTGTCCAATTGGGTTATATATTTCAAGAGATTTTATACCGCTGATATCTTTTATATCTACTGTGAAAATGCTTGTTGATGAAGGATTTGGATAGATGGAAATTTTATCGCTGTTCAAATCATCCACACCTGTACACATATTGACTTTCATAACAAAAATATTGGACTCAACTGTGCTTTGTGTTACACAGGATTCAGAGGATGTCATACGCACCTTAACGACATCATTATTTTTCAAATCAGAGCTTTCGTAAGTGATACTATTGGTTCCAACAGGTGTTGTATTCACAAACCATTGGTATTGTGCAGCAAAACCACCACCGTAAGAAACAGTCCAAAAAGATGCCTTTTCGTTGGTGCAAATAATATTTTTGTTAGCACTTAAATTAACAATGACATAGATTTTTGTTTTAATTTTAGCAGCTATTTCGTTAGAGGGCAAAGCATTATTTGTCACGCATTTTTTAGACGATATTAAAACACATTTTACTTTATCATTATTATTTAAAGTATTGATTGTGAAGCTATTAAGTCCATTTTTTTGTTTTTCAATATCATTTACAAGCCACTGATACTGAGGGGCATCGCCACCATTCACCGCATTTGCCGAAAAGGTTAAATTTGTACCCGCACATACTTCTGAGGTAGTGCCTGAGATAGCGATTTTGGTCGTATCGCGCGGTAGCACGTTGCTATATTGTACCGCATTGGTCATTAATTGCTTAGGCATCGCGCATAAGTCAGAGGTCGTAATGCGACACGTATATATATGCCACAAACTTTGGTAAGGCAAAGTAATCTGCGAAATGCTGTCGGCGATACCTAATGGCGTATCATTAAGTAGCCATTCATACTTCGGTTTTGCACCACCATTTTGGGTTGTAGCCTTGAATGTTGCGATATCATTTTCACAATTAATCGTGTTGGTTTGCGTCAAATTAACACCAAATGGGATGATATTCCGCACCACAATCCGTGCCTCTGCGGTCGCAGCGGTTACATTTTGACTGTTTTTGGCAATACATTTATATGCGCCACTATCACTTGGGTTAGCACTTATAAATTTAAGCGTATCACTTGTGACATTCGGGATTAGCACGTTGTTTTTATACCATTGATAGGTCAAAGGTGGTGTTGCACTGATGATTGCTTTTAGAAGTAAAGGCTCTTTATCGCATATCGTCTTACTTTCAGGTGAGCGAATGACCTCGGGGGCAAAATATACTGAGGGGTTAAATTCGTAACAGCCAATATCAATTTTACCACTCAAAATGCGGCTTGTGCTATCCAAATCCGTCAATATATTTTGGGCTAAAAAACTTAAATCCGCCCCTGCATTGATAGTAGGCGAAGCGGGTTTTACGTGAAAATTGCCTTCCTCTGCATTGATAAAAAGTGGGTCTTGGTTATACAAAACGCCCGTTAAACAAGAAACGCCCTTACCCGTTCCGCTATGTATCTCTTCGCAAAAATCAGCATCTACTAAAGAGTTTTTGATGGTAGGTGTACCGAATATATTGCGCAAAACACGTCCAATATTGGCTTTATTTTGCCAAATAATGCAATTAACAATATTCGGAGAGGCTTTTCCCGTGCTATCATTCGCATTGGCATAGATACTGCCACCAGTGCCAGCTTCATTTTTATAAAAAATAGAATTGATAATTTGAGGGCTACTATTGCCATTTTCTGAACCCAAGCAATAAACACCCGCAGCCGAGAGTGCTTTGTTTTTCCAAAAAAGACAACCTACGATTATAGGTGAGCAATCCCCTTGTTTGCCGAGGTTATAAATGCCCCCACCGTAAGTATCGGCTGTATTTTGAATAAATTGGCAGTTTTGATATACAGCATAACTCTTACCACTCACAGCGTCCGAAAATACGGCTCCACCTGCGGCATTACTACGGTTATTTACAAATTGACAAAATTCAAAACTTGGGCTACTTGTGCCACCAAACTCTGCATTATTGAACACAGCCCCGCCCTCCTGCACACTCAAATTATTCGTAAAAAAACAGTTTTTAAAACTTGGATTGCAATTGCCTTTATATGTGCCGCCGTTATAGATTGCCCCACCATAACCAGAAGCTAAATTATCTTTAAAAATACAATTACGTACTGAGGGGTTAGCAAAATTGCCCAATTGCCGACCATCATTATATAATGCGCCACCACTTGAATAGCGTTCTCCTGCTCCAGCAATATCATTCGCATTGCCGTTCATGATTGTAAGACCATCTATAATAGTTTGATTACCAACCTTATACGTATATATAACATTAAAAGCGTTGCGATAAGGCAAGTTATCTCTGTCAATATCGCCACTCAAAATGGTTACATTATTTTTCCAATTGCGCTGTGCAAGACTTGTTTCTGTTCCATTAAAACCACCATATACGGCGACACTATCAGGCACTTCGAAGGACAAACGGCGTTGAGTATCCGTACAAACAGTGCAAAAAGTGGGATAATAAGTGCCTTTGGCAACCCAAATTTGTGTTCCTTTTTTGGCGGAGGCTAAGGCAGCACGTAAGTCGCCTTTGGCATTTTGCCAAGAAGAACCATCGCCTGTAGCGTTGGGTTTGATAAAAACAGTTTGAGCACTCCCTTGAAAAAACAAAAAGAGAAAGGCGTACAATGTAGCGTATTTGTTCATGTCGTTTGTTGTTGCTGCAAATCTAAAATGGGATTACTGATTAACCTATTAAAAAAAAACATATAATTTATTTGCAAAAATGACAATAATTATTGGTTTCTACAAATTTTTCTTATCACAATAGGCTATCCAATCTTTTTCTTCATCAATATCAGTCAAGGCGGGCAATAAGAAATAAGATTGTTGATTTCTCTCCAAGCGATTAATCGTTTCAGACAAAACAGTATCCACACTCCATTCCATATTATCGAAAAGGGATTGGAGATGGGGGATTGAAGATTGGAGATTAGAGATTGGAGATTGGGAAGATACTCCCTCAGTATTTTTAGTCAATCCGAGTAGATAATAACCACCGTCGGTTGAAGGACCGACCACAGCATTTTTATTTTCTAATACTGAAAATGCTTTTTTCAAAATAGAGACTGATATAGTCGGGCAGTCGCTGCCAATGATGCACGCATTATCGTGTGTTGCCAATACTTCCGCAAAAGCATTGAGCATACGTGCACCTAAATCAGCCCCCTGTTGCACTTTTTTGATAAATATATCTGATGACCATTTATCTCGATTGTCCACATAATCGCTATAATAAAGATAGCACGATATACCGTTTCTTGCCAATTTTATAGCATTTTTCCTTGTAATATCTAATAAATGATGGTATATCGCTAATGCTTGGTCATCGCCTACAGTCTTAGCCAATCGGGTTTTCACTTTACCGATTTGCGGATTTTTTATGAAAATAATAAGAGCGTTCATCTTTGTTCTTTAATTGTCAATTATTCAAAGGTATAGCGGTTGTATATTTTACCTCATTCATCACAAAAAAGCTATTGATTTGAGCCACTACTGGAATGGGTGAGAGTTTTTTTTGATGAAAGTTATAATAGGCATCCATATCAGATACGACAATTTTCAGGAAATAGTCAAACGTGCCTGATACCACATTGCTTTCTACCACTTCAGGCAGCGCGTTTATAGCCTTATCGAATATATCAAAATCATCGGCTGACTGTTTGCTAAGGCGCACGTTGCAATACACGATAAGCGACTTGCCTAATTTCTTTTTATTCAACACTGTTACATATTGTTGAATAATGCCCTCTTGCTCCATTTTTTTGATGCGCTCATGCACGGGTGTCATACTTATATTGACCGCCGCAGCGATTTCCTTGATGGTAACGTGGGCATTTTCTTGGAGCATTTTTAATATAGCATAGTCAGTTACATCAAGCCCTTGTACAGTCATTAGAAATATTTTTTTTTGATAAAATGAAAACGAAGGCAAAATAGATTTTTTTTCTAAATAATATATTAATTTTAGAAAAAAATTACTATTTTTTCAATGATTTGTAAAATAATTTTCATCCCTATACCTTTGTATTCTTAATTCAAAAGTTTAATAAGCTATAGCTGAAGGTGCGGATAGGGGATTTTCAAGCGCACGGCTGGCAACTTTCAAAGTTTTCCAACGAGCATCCTAACCAAATTATAGTACAACAAATTATGAGTATCACTCCTATCTGCCCCTCAGTATTTCTACCCACATTCAGTACTAACCAAATAAAATCCAAATTATGATTATCGGCATACCAAAAGAAATCAAAAGAAATGAAAACCGTGTTGCCCTCACTCCCGCAGGTGCAATGGAGCTATCAAAAAAAGGACATACCGTTTACGTCCAAAAAAACGCGGGAGATGATTCGGGTTTTGAAGAATTTGAATACGAAGCGGCGGGTGCTAAAATATTGAACTCCGCCAAAGCCATTTTCGAGAAATCGGAAATGATTATGAAAGTTAAAGAACCCATCGAGCCAGAATATAAACTCATCCAACCACACCATCTCCTATTCACTTATTTCCATTTTGCATCTTATAAGCCGCTCACAGAAGCAATGATTGCGAGTAAAGCTACCTGTTTGGCTTACGAAACGGTAGAAATGCCTGACCGCAGCTTGCCTTTGCTCGTGCCTATGAGCGAAGTGGCAGGTCGCATGGCGATACAAGAAGGCGCGAAATATTTGGAAAAACCTGTTAAAGGACGTGGCGTTTTACTCGGCGGTGTGCCAGGAGTTGAACCAGGGAAAGTATTGATTTTGGGTGGTGGAATTGTGGGTATGCAAGCGGCTAAAATGGCGGCTGGCTTGGGCGCACAAGTAACAATTATGGATATTAGTTTACCACGTTTGCGCTATTTGAGCGACATAATGCCACCTAACGTGACGACTATGTTCTCTAACGAGTACAATATTCGCCGTCTTATTGGAACACAAGATTTAATAGTCGGTGCTGTGTTGATACCTGGCGCAAAAGCACCCCATCTGATTACCCGCGATATGTTGAAAATGATGCGCCCCGGAACGGTATTAGTGGACGTAGCTGTTGACCAAGGGGGCTGCATCGAAACGTGTCGTCCGACAACGCACGACAATCCTACGTACATTATTGACGATGTTGTCCACTATTGTGTAGCGAATATGCCAGGGGCAGTGCCTTACACTTCGACCATCGCTTTGACGAATGCCACCCTACCCTACGCCGTCCAATTGGCAAATAAGGGCTGGAAAAAAGCGTGTGCCGAGCGCAATGACTTAAAGTTAGGTTTAAATATTATCAACGGAGAAGTGGTTTATAAAGGTGTTGCAGACGCATTTGGATTACCCCTTGCGAATGTCAATAACTTTCTATAAATTTGTAATAACTTTTTTACTGGGCATAGTAAATAGTTTTCCGTTGAGTGCGAAAATCCGAAAGTGGTCACACTTTCGGGTTTTTGCTTTTTAGGAGCTACCCCCTCAGTCATGCTTTCAGCTTGGGGAAGCCAAAGGCATCATATTTTCTCATTTTTACCCCACCACAAAGCCAACCCAAACCCCGTCAATAAATCCCATATACCATACCATGCTGCCACTAAAGCCATACCGCCCAAGCCATCAAAAAAGTTAAAAATGATAATCAAGGCAAGTGTAACATTGTGGATACCCGTCTCAAAAGTGATAGCGCGTCTATCAGCTTCGGGGAGTTTATTGAGTTTTGCAAAATAGTAACCCAGTACCAAAGCCACAGCGTTTAAGACAAAGACAATCATAAAAACAGAACCAACATATGTGACGATATTGTTAAAATTAGCCGCCAATGCGCCGATGATTAAGGCAAAAAACAATACCATCGAAAGGGTTTTGAAAGGCTTTTGTATGCGATTGGTGAATTCAGGATAACGATGACGTATATACATACCTACGAATAACGGCAGCAATATCAATAGACCGACTATTTTGAACATATCCACAGGATTGATATACACCTCTTGCTTCAACATACCTAAATTCGGTAACACTTTTGACCCAATCCAAATATATAAAGGCATGGTGAAAATACAGGCTATTACGGAGAGCGAAGTAGTGGTAATCGCTAATGCAGTGTTACCTTTCGCTAAATGGGTCGAATAATTAGAATTGTTCCCACCAGGGCAAGCGGAAATAGCTACCATGCCCAAAGATACTGAGGGGGGTGGATTGAATATAAAAACAAGAGCCAAAGTTGCCAATGGCATCAAGAGCAATTGCGCTATCATACCCACTATGGCAGGTTTTGGCTTGCGCCACAGCATTTCAAAGTCTTCGCGCTTGATGTCTAAGGCAATTGAAAACATAATAAAAGCCAAAATAACGTTGAGTATCAATAAGTTATCTTGGCTAAAATTAACTTTTATGGTGTCTATCGTGTTATCCATATTGTGACTATATGTTTGAAATTGGATTATCGTTCCGTTAATTCAACATCCGTTCAACCTGTTCTTCGATTGAAGCCCCAGCCTGTGGCATCGCAGCAATATTGCCATTTTTATCAATCAAAAATTGTTGGGGAATGGCGTGAACACCATAAATGGCGGCAGGCGCACTACTCCAAAATTTGAGGTCGCTGACATGATAATCCCAGACCAATCCGTCCTGCTTGATAGCATCTACCCACTTTTGACGGTCTTTATCCAACGACACACTATACACAGTGAAGCCTTTGCTTTTATACCGATTATAAGCTGCCACTACTGAGGGGTTCGCTCTACGACAAGGACCGCACCAGCTTGCCCAAAAATCGAGTAATACGACTTTACCTTTCAATTCAGAGAGTTTAAAAATCTTACCATTAGGGTCGGCAAGGGCAATATCAGGCGCAGGTTTGCCAATAGCGATGGGTCCTGCACTGGCTTTTTGCATATCCAAAAGCACTTTTTCATAATCCTTAGCGTAAGGACTATTGGGATACTTATCGTTCAATTGTGTCACAATTTTTTTGTGCATATCTATATACTCGGCTCCTTGAAAATCTTCAAACTGCAAAGCCATCACCATACTCCACAGAGGGTTTTTAGCATTTTCGATAGCTATTTTCACATCAGAGGCTTTCTTTTTGCCTTCCGAAAGGTCTTTGAATAAGCTCAAATACGCCTCTGTATCTTCCGAACCTTTGACGGTATATTCAAAACTTCTGAGTTTTTCCAAATCGGCATCTACTTGGACGTTTTTCTCAGTACCATTAAAAATGAAATTCAATTGCCTTTGTCCGATAGCCAAGCGATAGATGCCGCCTTTTGCACCATCTGGCATCGGCACTTTAAAGTTGCCACTCGCATCAAATGAAACTTTTGCAATTTTGATATTTTGGCTCATCAACACTTCTTCAAAAGTACCTTCAATCCCTCCCGCGTTTTTGATAGTACCACTAATGGTAGTACCTTTTTCTTGGCAAGACATTGTAAAAACCGAAACAGCTATCAACAGCAATAATATTCTTTTCATAATCCTAATTTTTAAAAATAAAATAGATAATAAAGTTTTGCAAAATTAGCTTTTAAACGCAAATCTTTATAAAAAGGTGTCTTAGTATTTTGAATAAAGTCATGTGTAGATACCTTTGAATAGCTATTTTTACTAAAATTATCCACAAACCAAATAAAAAATGCTCAAAGGTTTTGACAAGCAATATTTTTTTCTTTCTTTTGACGCGGTAAAATCAAATGGACAGTGGACAATTTACAATGGACAATTGATAAAAGTGCAAGTGTTTAAAAATATTGTCCATTGTAAATTGTCCGCTGTCCATTTGTTTTTTGGCGTAAAACCAATTTTTATAGATTACTAAAATAACAGAAAAAAGTATGGGAAATTTATGGGTTAAAAAACCTTTGAAACAACTTCTCGAACAAGCCGCCGATACGGAAAAAGGCTTGAAACGGACGTTAGGCGCGTGGAATTTAGTTGCCTTAGGTATTGGGGCTATCATTGGCGCAGGTCTTTTTGTTAGAACGGCAGCAGCTTCATCAGAAGCGGCGGGTCCAGCCGTAACACTTTCTTTCATCGTTGCGGCGGTAGGCTGCGCATTTGCGGGTCTTTGCTACGCCGAATTTGCAGCGATGATACCCATAGCGGGTAGTGCCTACACCTACGCTTATGCGACTATGGGCGAACTTGTAGCGTGGATTATCGGTTGGGCTTTAGTCTTAGAATATGCTTTGGGCGCAACTACTGTATCCATTGCATGGAGCGAATATCTAAATAAGCTGTTAGGAGGGAGCATACCATATGAATGGAGCCACTCCCCTTTCGAGCATATCAACAAAGTCGTTGGGATGGACAAAATCAGCCAATTCCCCGCCGAAATCGCCAAAACAGCTAAAGAAGGCGTGCTTGCGCTGACCGACGGACAAATGGCTGGATTGCCTGATGCACTGAGGGGTATGATTGAAACGCAATCGGGTATGATGAATTTACCTGCGTTGGTTATCCTTTTGGCATTGACCATGCTTTTGATTAGAGGTACGCAGGAATCCGCGATGGTGAATGCAGTAATCGTTTTCATCAAAGTGGCAATTGTATTGATTTTCATCGTTGTGGGCTGGGGTTATATCAATCCAGAAAACCACACACCTTATATTATTGATGTTGCAAATTTGCCCGACCACCTCAAAGCCGAACATATGCCGTGGAATAAACACGGGTGGGGCGGTATATTAGGCGGTGCGGGTATCGTTTTCTTCGCCTTTATTGGCTTTGATGCGGTTTCTACGGCAGCGCAAGAAGCCAAAAACCCTGCGAAGGATATGCCAATTGGTATTCTCGGGTCGTTGGTGGTTTGTACTTTCCTTTATATTCTTTTTGCGCACGTTTTAACGGGCGTTGCGAACTGGACAGAATTCAAATTGGCAGGTAAAGAAGCCTCCGTAGCTTATGCTATTCAAAACCATATGCCTGGCTACGAATGGTTGGCTACTGCCGTAACGGTAGCAATATTGGCGGGTTTTTCCTCCGTAATATTGGTGATGTTATTTGGTCAATCGCGCGTTTTTTACTCGATGGCACAAGATGGTTTGATACCTAAGGTGTTTGCCGAATTGCACCCAGAATACAGAACACCGTATAAATCTAACTGGATTTTATTGGGTTTTGCGGGTCTATTCGCAGCCTTTTTGCCAGGCAGTTTGGCGGGTGATTTGACATCATTTGGTACACTCTTAGCCTTCGTCTTGGTAAGTATTGGTGTATGGTTGTTGCGCAGGTCTGACCCAAATACAGCGCGTCCGTTCAAAACACCTTTGGTGCCACTTGTACCCATATTAGGCGCATTGATATGTGCAGCGATGTTATTCTCATTGGACTCTACGACATTGAAAACGGCAATGGGCTGGATGGCAGTTGGTTTGGTTATCTATTTTGGATATAGCCGCCACCATAGTAAGTTTCAGAAATAAATGATTTGATAAAAACCATTCTTTATAAAAACCCTATGTAAGAGGCTGTCTCAAAAGGACAGCCTCTGTTTTTTTGGCATTTCAATATTTGAAAAAAACTAAGAAGGTTTTTGATTTTATTATAAAAAAATTTTCAATTTTTTTATAATAAAATCAAAAACAGCACCCTTTCCTGCAAAGCGCAGTAGGTAATCTGTTAAGAAACGTTGAAAAAATAAGTTGTTAAATGTACTGTCGAATTTATTCGACAGATGCGTTCATAATCAATGACTTACGCAGCCCGTCGAATAAATTCGACGGTACAATTTTGACAAATTATTATTTAAGCATTACTAAACTAAAAAAGCCATAATCAGATGACTATCTGACTATGGCTTTTTATTTCCGTCTATAAATAATATTACTTCGCAGTAATAAATTTTGCAATAACTTCTACGATGCCCGACACCAACTTAAGGTCAGGCGTACGTGCATCTTTTAACTGATTGGCTTGCTCAACGGCTCCTTTGGCGTTGAAAGCATTATGTGGCGAATCAATTGCAGTATTCACGTATAAGAAACATGAGGCACTGACCATAAATAGAGAAGCCCACAAAGCTGATTTTAATTTACCGTTTTTCATCATGGCGTAGAGTTAGATTTTTTTTGCAAATTCACACTACAAAGATACAAATATTTATAGAGAAAAGTTCACGACAAGGTTAAAAAAAAGTTAAAAAATGTGACTTTTTTCAACATCTCAAAACTATATCCGCTTCAATATCTCATCGCCTGTTGCATAAGTACCTAAAATCATGCTTTTATCAGTTGTATCATCGGCAATATCCCGCGTTCTGAAACCCGCTTTCAAAAAGGCATCCACAGCATTGATAATGGCATTGGCTTCTTCTTTCATACCAAATGAAATATCTAATAATAAAGCTGCTGACAATATAGACGCGATTGGATTAGCCACGCCTTTGCCTGTAATATCGTGCGCCGACCCATGTATAGGTTCATATACACCCGTGCTATCGCCCACCGAAGCTGATGCCAACATACCCATCGAACCCGCAATTTGAGACGCTTCATCTGTCAATATATCGCCAAACAAATTACCCGTAACCACCACGTCAAAACGTTTTGGGTCTTTTATTAACAACATCGCCGCTGCATCTACAAATTGGTGTTCTAACTCCACGTCAGGATAGTCTTTTGCCACTTCCAAGACCGTTTCGCGCCAAATACGGCTACTCTCTAAAACATTTGCCTTATCCACCGACATTAATTTATTGCGGCGGGTGCGGGCTGCCTCAAACGCTTTGCGGGTAATGCGCTCCACTTCGTAGCGGTGATACCCAGCAATATCGTATGCATAGGTATTTTCTTCGTTGCGCCCTTTTTCGCCAAAATAAATATCGCCTGTGAGTTCTCTGAAAAAGAGAATATCCGACCCCCTCAGTATTTCGGGCTTGATACTCGATGCGTCGAGAAGTTCGTCAAATAATTTGATGGGGCGTAAATTGGCATATAAGCCCAATTCTTTACGCATTTTCAAAAGCCCTTGCTCGGGGCGTACTTTTGCCGTCGGGTCGTTGTCATATTTTGGATGACCGACTGCACCAAACAAAATGGCATCCGATGCCCGCATCTTTGCCAATGTTTCGTCTGGTAATGGATTACCCGTCGCTTCAATAGCCACGTGACCAATGAGTGCCTCGTCATACGTAAATGTATGCCCAAATTTTTCAGCGATTTTGTCCAAAACCAATTTGCCAACCGCCGTTACTTCTTGCCCAATACCGTCTCCTGGGACGATTAAAATGTTCTTTTTTGCCATAATTTTTGTTAAAATACTGAGGGGGGTGTTATGATTATAATAAATTCAACATCCGTTCCGTAGCCTTTATCGCCGACACCGTCTGGTCACTATCCAAACCCCGCGTTTTCACATCTTTATCATTAATTCGCCACGTAATCACTGTTTCGCAGAGAGCGTCTGTTTTGCCACCGGGCGGGATGCGTACCATATAGTCCGTCAAAAGTGGTAAAGCGATTTTCTTTTTGAGATATACCTTCTTTAAGGCGTTCATAAAGGCATCATATTGTCCATCGCCTTGCGCATTTTCTTCAAAAGTGATGTCGCCTATTTTTATTTTTAAAGTCGCACTGGGACGTAGTTTGTGCGAATGGGTCAGTACGTAATTCAATATTTCAACATTATTTTCAACAGCATTGTAATTCAACACATCACTCACGATGTAGCGCAAATCCTCCACTGTAATCGTCTCTTTTTTATCACCCAACTCAATCACTTTGGTGGTTACTTTTTTAAGTTCATCATTGTTGAGTTTGATACCTAAATCTTGGAGGTTTTTCTCAATATTCGCCTTGCCCGACGTTTTACCAAGGGCATATTTGCGGGTTCTGCCGAAACGCTCAGGCATCAAATCGTTGAAATAGAGATTGTTTTTATTATCGCCATCCGCATGAATACCCGCCGTTTGGGTAAATACATTTTCGCCCACAACGGGCTTATTGACAGGTATCCTAAAACCCGAAAAAGTCTCTACCGTCTTGCTGACCGAGTAGAGCGATTTTTCAACCACATGGGTTTTTAGTTTTGGAAAAAAATCATTAATAACCGCAATCGCACTCGCCATTGGTGCATTACCAGCTCTTTCGCCCATACCATTGATGGTCAAATGCAAGCCATGGGCACCCGCTTTGAGGGCTTCCATGACATTGGCGACACTCAAATCGTAGTCATTATGCGCATGAAAATCGAAATGCGTTTTGGGATAGCGTTCTACAATGGCTTTGACAAAATCATAGCTTTCAGAAGGGGTCAAAACGCCCAAAGTATCGGGCAAAAGCACCCTTTCGATGGGTTGTTGCGTCAAAAAGTCGAGATATTGATAGACATATTGAGAGGAGTTTTTCATGCCATTGCTCCAATCTTCGAGATAGACATTGCATTTTATGCCTTTTGAAGCCGCTAAAGCTATCACTTTTTCAATCTCATCGAAATGCTGTTCAGGCGTTTTTTTCAATTGATGCGTCAAGTGATTAAGCGAGCCTTTGGTCAAAAGGTTCATCACTTTTGCACCCGCTTGCTCCATCCAATTGATAGAAGCATCACCATCTACGAAAGTCAAAACCTCAATTTTATCCAGCAAATTCTCCTCTTTTGCCCAGTTTGTAATGCGCTGCACTGCCGCCAATTCGCCATCAGATACCCGCGCCGAAGCCACTTCAATCCTATCCACCTTGACTTCTTTCAACAGCAACTGTGCAATCTGCAATTTTTCAGACGCTGAAAACGACACCCCGCTGGTTTGCTCACCGTCGCGGAGTGTGGTGTCCATTATTTCGATATATTTACGCATTTTTATGGAAGAAATACTGAGGGGGTAAAAGAATAAAACTTATAAAACATATATTTTTTATAAGTTTAAAATATTGATAATTAATGGTTTATAATAAATTTATTTGACTTTCAGTTCTAATCCACGATATAATCGCTTCAAACTCAAAGGGCAATTATGCAAAGCATACAAAATAGCCACTGCGTCCTCTCCAACATAATCTTTTAAGATCCATGAAGCATCAGCCTGTTTTGTAAAAACAGATATTTTCATGCGGTCTTGATGTACCAAAACATATTCCTTGAAAGATGGAAGGCTACGATACATCTCAAATTTCAGCGTTTTATCATAGTTTTTTGTAGAATTTGATAAAACCTCGACTATGACCATCGGGTTTATAATGGTATCGTCCCTATCTTCAAAATAGACAGGTTTATCACAAATCACTAAAGCATCGGAATAAACAACTTTGTCATAATCCTCAATTCTAATTTTGAGACTACTGCCATTAACTGAAAAATTAAGGTTTTCATTTTCAACAAAAACCTCTAATTCTGATGCTGTTTTAACACACAGCCTATCGTGATTGTAAGTTCCTCCGGGCATGGTTACAATAATACCGTTATGAAATTCATGTTTATGCAATGCTCTCTCCTCCCGCTTAAAGTATTCTTCAAGTGAGTAACGGCGAGGTTGTTTAACCTCTTTTCTGATAGGTGCTACAAGGATTTCTGACATTTTGTACTATTTTTCTACAAATATAGGCATTTTTGAGTGGTGTATTGCTAAATTGTTGTATTGCTGCATTGTTTTTGAATACTGTACCCTACTATTTTTTAAGGTAATTATGAGAAACATACAAGAAAGCGGAACTTTGAGTTGCGAAACAAAAAAGACCCGCTTCTCATATGTTAA
>JAYVKQ010000446.1:0-5547 GCA_043768285.1 Saprospiraceae bacterium
CAATGATTTACGCAGCCCGTCGAATGAATTCGACGGTACATTTGACCAACTAATTATTTAATCGTTACTTACCCTTTTCATCATCAACAAATTCTAATATATCGCCTGGCTGACACGCCAAGGCGTTGCATATCAATTCCAAAGTAGAAAATCGGATGGCTCTTGCTTTACCCGTTTTTAGGATAGAGAGGTTGGCTGGCGTGATGTCCACTTTTTCCGCCAACTCATTGAGCGACATTTTGCGCTTTGCCATCATCACATCGAGGTTTACTATTATACGCATGATTTTAGACGGTTAAATCGGTTTCTTCTTTTAATTGTGAGCCATAACTAAATAATTCTGATAGCCCAACGAGTATTATAGTTGCAAATAAATAATATCCCCAATCATTATCATTACTACCCGCACGGTAAAGTGAATGTCCTAATTGAGATGTTTGTGTTTGAGCATATAAAACAAATATCACTTTGGATATATACGTCAACAAAGGTATTGCCATAATTGGTATTGCGGCTCTCCTGATGGATTTTACTCCCTCAGTACTAAATACTTTGAAATCGCCATTAAACTTAAAAGCTTTTGACAATTGCCACAAAACAAAAACGATAATTGCCCATTTTAGAGTATCAATTAAAAAGAACGATATTGTAAATGGGTTTAGTAACTCTTGAAAGTAGGAAAACGAAAAAACCAATTCTGAAAAATCAGAGCGAATATCCACATTGTCTGGAAATTGAAATCGCTTGTTCCAAGTACGTTGATAATCAAAAGGCTTATTTATGCGAATGCTCTGCGCCCAACAATAAGGTTGAGGATAAACAGATTTATAGGTAAACCATAAGTGAAAAAAATAATACCCAACCTGTCCAATTGCCATTATTTTAAAAATGTAACTCAAACTTTGCGCACGCCTAAATTTTGTATTTTCCATAATTTAAAATTAAAAAGTTAAACCATATTTTTGAATGATAGGACAAAGATATATCACAAAAAACTGTTTGTCAAGTATTATTTATTGATAAACAATAAATTTTTTATTTTTATCAATATATTTTACTTGTTTATCATTTTCTTGTTTAAAAATTTTATTTCTATAAAATACTCATTTTCAATGGATTATAACAGTTTAAAATGTGCAATATTGGGGCGTGTTATTGCGAAAAATATTTAGAAAAAAAATTACACTATTTAAAAAAAAGCTACTATTATTGCGAAAACCCAACGGAACAGCGTTCCGTTGCACTATTTCATTTTAAATCTATTATCATGTCAAAAAACGGAAAAATCTTTTTGGGGGTATTGACCTTTCTACCCATTATTTCACTCTTAATGACTATTGGGTTTATGGTCAATGCATTTAGTATTGTACAAACCAATGGCGCACCTGATGCAGAGGCTTTGAGTGATAGTTTTAGAGGATTACTCATATTAACAGTTATAGGCATATTCCTATCAATAGGATTGTTGATATACTATATCATACACGCTGTCAATAATAAAAAACTGACGGATAATGAGCGCGTTATATGGGTCATTCTGTTTATTTTTATTTCTAATATTGCGTTTATTATTTATTGGATTTTGAGAATTTGGCAGGATAAAAGCGATACGAATATGCTCTCGACCAATAGGACTTTAGATGATGATTTTGTATAAAAAAAAGGAGCCTCCTTGTGAGAGACCCCTTCTGTGATTTTATGATATAGAGTAAAAGTTACTAATACATTTTTGAATCTTAACGATGTATTTGAACATAGCCATAAACGGGCTTGCCATCTCCCCTATCAAACACGTAGAAATACGTACCATCGGGTAATATTTGATTGTTCCAAACGCCATTCCAATCGTTTTTGTAGGCTTTGGTATCCATGACCATTGTTCCCCAACGATTATAGACGCATAGGCGGTTGTTCGGATATTTTTCTAAGCCCTCGATGGTGAAATAGTCGTTCAGACCGTCGCCATTCGGTGAAAAGCCGTTGTATATCTTAATATCATCGCACAATATCGTTACCCTTACCCAAGCTGTATCGCAACCGACTAAAGTGTTGCAAAGCACATAGCGCAAACTGTCTGGTTTTGAGCTACACCAATCCTTGTTGGGTTCATATTTGATGCGCCCGTTTGGTAATACCGTTACTTTACCATGCTTAGGGTCATCAACAACAAGGACTGAGTTACTACCCGCACCATTTGCAATATTATCATTTTCAATAATATTGAATGTGATTGGCGTATTGATAGGTGTTGTTGTACTATCATCAGTCACTTTTTGACCAATAAATGTTACATTAGCATAAATGTAGGTCGTATCGCACACACCAAACTCATCACAAACAACATAGCAAATACTGTCTTTACCCGCTTGTTTTGCTTCCATTTGGATACATGTTGAATTCGGTATAATGTTAAATGCAACAGTATTGCCTACATTACTACATGTATTAATCGTGTAATTTTTACCAACCAACTCTCGTGTATCCAAGCACATTGTATCAATACTACCCAATTTGACATCAACCAATGTATTGATAGGTTCGGTTATTGGTTTTACAAAAACAACAATCTTCGCAGTATCACATTGGATAGGTATGCCTGTATCGCAAACCCGATAAGTGAGGGTATCAAAGCCTACAAAATTGGCATTTGGCGTATAATTTATTGTCCCATCTGGATTAACCGTTACTGTTCCATTTTTAGGATTTTCTGTAATTGTCACAGATTGAGGGTCAATTGTACCGTCAATATCAGTAGCATCGTTTAAAACAACAATACGTTTTGGCGTATTTTTAAGCGTTATTACATCGTTGCCATTAGCAATTGGCGCATCATTGACAGAATTAACCGTTATGACAACCAAAGCTGTATCGCATTGGGCTGATGCCGCAGCCGTAGTGCAAATGCGGTATATCAATGTATCGGTACCAAAGAAATTAGGATTAGGGACATATTGAATAGTGCCATCTGGATTGATTGTAGCCGTGCCGTTTTTAGGACTTTCCGTAATCTTTACAGTTGTCGGATTAATCGCATTGCCATTTGAGCGCGTATCATTGTCCAAAACGTTGATTATCAAAGAATTATCTTCGTCAATTTGTACATCATTGCGATTGGCAGTAACTATATCAGTTATGATACAGTTTACTGTAATTTGTGTACTATCCAAACAGCCATTTTTATCAAGCGTCAAAGTATGCACGCCCGTTGGCATTTTTATCAAAGTCCCTTTAGGTATATAGGTTGAATTGAGGCGCAAAGTTGCCGTAGCCCGCGTGCGTATTTGGGTAAATTTCATTGCCCCATAGGCAGTACTTTTCTTGCCACCAATTAGTAGATTTTTAGCCACATTAATTGTCCAATTACCACCAATATCAATTTTATTCAAGGTATCCACTAAGGCTTTGACATCTTTAACCGCAGGGATAAGGTGTGTCATACCATTAACTGTCCATTCTACTTTATAATCACCCGAGAAGCCTTTGCCTTGCACAATGAGATAGTTGTAGTTGAACGCCGTATCGTAATTGCACCCCTCAGTATTTGAGGTATATACTTTACCATCAATAAATAATTTATATTTAAAAATACTATCTCTGGCAATATCAATACACACATCAGCACTATCGTTTAAGCATACTGCATTAACCGTTATATTTTCGACAATTAAATTGGTACATGGCAATTTAGTTACTGCAATTTTGATATATGCTGTATCGCACAAGCCATCCTTATCGCATACTTTGTACGGTATTGAAACTGTACCGACAAAATTTGGATTTGGCGTGAAAGTATAAATTCCATCTGGTGTCAAAGTGAGTACCCCCTCAGTATTCGGCACGTTTCCAATTAAGGTATATGCTAAATCTTCTTTTGGTGTATCGCTGTCTTCATCATTAGCGGCAACCGTATTTGTTACAGTTGTAGTATTGTCTGTTGCATTGCTATCATCTTGTGCAATAGGTGATTGGAAGCACATAGTTTCCACGGATTTGATGACAACAATATCTTCACAACCCGAAATAATATCTTGTAACATCAATGAATGGTCGCCTTTCTTCATTTTAATTTTTGTACCCAATGCTGCGATACTCAAATTCAAACGGATGATACTAAACGCAGCCGTGCGGAGAGAAGTCAAACGCATATCCCCATAATTCTGGGTTTTCAAACCACCCACAATTGACAATTCAGTCGCATCTAATGCCCACTGACCGAGTGGATCCCAAACGCGCATACTATCTACAAGCTGTGTCATGGACACTATTGATGCGGCTGAATAGGTTTTGCCATTCACTTTCCAATAATCTAAGCGATAAGGTCCCGCAGCACCACGACCAGGCAGTACGAAGTAATTGTATTGGAATGTTGTATCAAAATCGCATCCATCAAATTGGGCAATATCTAATACATTTATACCATCTAATACTTTGTAATTACTGATAGATGAAAACAATATAGGTAAACATACTTCGATACTGTCATCATTACACACCGTTGCGACATACATACTGTCTTTTGAAATAATATTATCCGTACAAGCTGGCGTAATATTTATGAAAACAACAGCTGTATCGCATAGACTTGGTATGCCGTTATCGCATACGCGAT
Organism: Saprospiraceae bacterium; assembly: GCA_043768285.1. GTDB lineage: Bacteria > Bacteroidota > Bacteroidia > Chitinophagales > Saprospiraceae > JAAFJT01. The sequence goes on from JAYVKQ010000446.1 coordinate 4,610, forward strand.
AGACTAAGGTATCGTGTCCAACATAATTTGAAGCGGGTGTGTATAAAATCGTACCGTCCGCATTAGCTGTTGCAATACCATGTTTCGGTTGTTCAGTTATCGTTACAGTTGATGGCACAATAAAGCCATCTATATCACTGTCATTCGTCAATACAGAAACGGTTTTAGCTTTATTTTTAGCTGTTTCGTCTGCATTCCAATTCGCAATCGGCGGGTCATTAATAGGATTTACCGTAATCACTACCAAAGCCGTATCGCATTGAACAGGAAGCGGCGAACCATTATCACACACCCGATACACCAAAGTATCCTTACCACTGAAATTTGGATTTGGTATATACGTCAGCGAACCGTTGGCATTGACGACTACTGTTCCATGTTTAGGGTTTTCAGTAAGCACAACAGAACTTGGGTCAATAGACGCATCTGTATCACTGTCATTGCCTAAAATGGCTACCGTTACAGGTGTATCCTCGTTTGTGATATCATCATTTCTATTGGCAATTGGCGGGTCATTCACTGGATTAATAGTTATAACCACCAATGACGTATCACACAAAGCTGGTGTGCCATTATCACAGATACGGTATATTAATGTGTCGTGTCCATTAAAATTCGGATTTGGCATATATTGAATTGTTCCATCTGGTTTAACCGTAGCTGTACCATTTTTAGGCATTTTCGTAACGGTGAGTGTCGCAGGGTCAAGGGAACTATCTGTATCGGTATCATTTAAAAGTGCCGAAATACTGAGGGGGGTGTCTTCTAATGTTGAAACATCATCGCGTGAAGCAATTGGCACATCATTCACGCCACCTACCTCAATAATCAAATAAGCAGTATCGCATAAAACAGGTGTTCCATTATCACAAACTTGATAAATCAAACTGTCAATGCCGACAAAACCCGTCGTTGGCGTGTAGCGAATAGTCCCATCT
>JAYVKQ010000447.1:0-7539 GCA_043768285.1 Saprospiraceae bacterium
TACGATGTACGACTTGTAATGTGATGATTATCAGTATATTATAAAAAATAGAATTGTCGATTATTTATATTTACCTACTTAAAGAATTTAAGTAACGCTTAAAAAATAACTTAGTAAGACGATTTTAATAAAGTACACCATTTGCATTTGAGTGATTTAGGTAAAAATCCGTGCCACCGCTTCGGAGCGGTGGCACGGGTAGCACAATTCGATTATTATTGTAGCATTTTATTTTAACCCATTTCAAAATGGTGTAGTTTATTAAATCTATTTTACTTAACGATTTGTATAGCGAATTACGGTAGAAATCGTTAAGTTATTTTTTGAGCGTTACTAAGTCAAAAAAACTTACCCCCTCAGTATTTTTTTAATAAAATTGTTTATTTTTACTATTGAAATATATTTAAGTAGTTGTACGATCATAAATATACGATGTACGACTTGTAATGTGATGATTATCAGTATATTATAAAAAATAGAATTGTCGATTATTTATATTCCCCTACTTAATGTTAATTTTGTATATAGTTTTCATTTATTAACCAAACATTCCATTAATATGAATATCCATTTATCACGCCTATTTGTAGCAAATGTCTCTTTTTTCAAAAATGCTATATCCCTATTTTTATTGTTTATTTTCACCCAGATAGGTTTTTCAAAAACTATTTTAGGTGACACCTATGTACTACCCAATGCAGAACTGGTCTATACCTTAGCTGACACAAGTAGGGTTGCAGATTGGACAATATATGGCGATGGCGTTTTTTTAACGCCACATTTAGGCGTAAAATCAGTGCGTATTAGAGTAAAAGATACGTGTTTTGCGTATGTATCACTAAGAGCCAAGCAAGGCACATCAAAATTGATGACAAAAAACATTTATGTACAGGACAATAAAGGACCAGTGTTTGATGCTGGTTTCGAGACTGCAACATTGCCTTTGAATAGCCTCGATAGCCGTAAACCAACAGCCACAGACAATAGTGGACGGGCAGTGGTTATTACTCTGAAAGAATTTGCATACGCTGGTGGCGGCAGTTGCCAAATGAACGTGACTTGGGAAGCCGTAGATGCTTGTGGCAATAAAAATACGCTTGTACAAACTGTGACAGGTATCGGTCAAGATACAGCGGCACCGCGATTTTCGCCTTATCATGAGTGTATTTTTCTAAGCTGTGATAGCGTGCCTGCTCAGTTTGAAAAACCTGCTGCCACCGACAATGCTTCCAACCTCGTGCAAGTGGAGCTTGTTCAATTTTTAACAAATCAATCTAATACTTTTGGTTGTGCTACTCGGACGCATACTTTGGTGTGGCAGGGTACAGATGCTTGTGGCAATTCATCTACTATTATGCAGTTTGTCTATATTACAGATAAAAAAGCCCCAAAATTCGATAGTTTGCCATTAATGAAACTGGCTAAATGCTCCATCAATGAAATTCCAAATTATAAACCGAAGGCAACTGATGCGTGTAGTAATCCTGTCATTATGACCCGTATTTGGCGCAAGATAGAAATATCGCAGCCCTGTTATGCATTAGTAACAGACTTGTGGGAAGCTGAAGATGGATGCTTTAATCGGTCAAGAGATACACAACGGATTGAAATAAAAGATACCATTCCACCTAAATTTATGAACGTTATGCCCTTGTGCGTCCCTTGCAATATGATACCCACTATGTTTACGCCCCCGATGGCGATGGACGAGTGTGATCCTACGGTTACTGTTGTATTGGCAAATCCAAGCGATGTGCAGGTAGTATCGAGCCGAGGTTGCTTAGGCGTGCCTTATGTCATCAATTTATTGTGGAAGGCAACAGATGATTGTGGCAATGTGAGTTATCTATATCAGCCCGTTGATGTTAGGGCAAACTGTATTATGGTTGGTGGTGGTGGCGACTTGCAGCGACCAAAGGATATCTCTTATTCAAATTTTGAAGAAAAAAAGAGCGATATAGCATTCAATTTGGATGGCATATCTCGAGACAATAAAGAGCGCAGCAATCTTTCATTGCCTACGACTGCCTATTCAATGTTCCCTTTGACTGTGTACCCCAACCCTACTTATGGCACTTTGTATATCAATTTTATCCCTCCACAATCGGGCAAAGCAACTGTTCAGTTTTATGATGTTTCGGGCAAAATAATAGGCAATATTCCGCCTATTGAAGTTAGTGCGCTTGACAATACATCATTGCAATATACCCTACCCTCTGAAACTGCAAGTGGTTTGATTTTTTATAAACTCGACATTGATGGTGTTTCAATTAATGGAAAAGTGCAATATATAAAACAATAACGCTGAAATAGTTACTACGTATCGGATGCTTTTGAAGTATCCGATACGTTAATTGATAAACAAACGCCTAATCCAATACACAAAAAGTAGAATAAACACCAATGACCCCATATGAAACCAACCTTGCCAAAATGTTTTTGTGCTATCATTTTGAGTTAAATCTTTTGCATTCACCCACGCCATAAACGCATCCGCTACGGCAATTGCGCCAAACACATACTTCTTTTTTTCTTTAAAATCTATGGCAAAACCGAAGGCTTCTATCGCGTTGCGGCTGGATTCATAATGCGTAAGTCCTTGATTTTCAATATGTGCTTTCAGACCCACTACGGCAGCCGATGCGCCAATGCCCCAAATGACAGGTCCCGAATCCACATCGCCATAACCCAACGTGCCTTTTGGATATTCCCGAATAGCGGGTAATGATAAACGACAATCAACAAAATGCTGCGTATAGAGGGCATATTGTTCTTTTGCAAATACACTATCAATGGCAGGAAGAAAACTCAACATAAGGCTTTGCGATGAACCACGCACGCCTTGTAAACCTTTGTTTTCCAATAAGTTATAACTGTGTGGTATCATACCCAAATCGGTATCCAAATGACTTTTGATACGCGCTAACCATGTCGAAATTATCGCCGAATACTGAGGGGGTAGTATCTTATCATGTAAATTTAGGCTTGCCAAACAGAGGATATTATCGGCGGGCCAAGCGGCGTTCATATAGCTTTCTACATAAGGCTTATCCGTTTTTTCAATAGCTTTTTTTATGATTAAACAATTGATTGTGAATAGATTACGATAGTACGTGTCACTTGGATTTAAAGCCACATACTTGCCCATCAGATAGGAAGACCAGCCACAATAAAACGCGCCATCGGGCAGTGGCAAGGTCGAATTGGCAATCAAACGCCCTTCTTCGCTCAACAATTGCTCTATTGCCCAACGCATTTCAGATATGCCTTCTTTATAAATAAATTGGGTCGTGTCCGCCTTCTCAATAGCATCTGCCCACGCTAAACCATATAAAACATTTGTAAAAAAAAAGCCTTCTGGATAATAGGCTTGCATCTGATTGGCGGCATTTTTTGAGTGCAATTCGTCTTTCAAATAATGTAATTGATGCAGCACATCTTGATTAATATTGTCTTTAAAAGTGGGCTGATAATGCAAAGTGATATTTACCCGAATGAGGGCAAATAGGAATAAAACGAAGGTCGTTAGTAGTAGATATTTGAAAAATTGGGTGATATAGGTCATGGTATTTTAAAGGTAAAATAAAATATAAGTAACAGGTAAATAACATGTAGGTCAAAATATACCGTCGAATTCATTCGGCGGAGGCGTTGGTAATCAATGATTTACACAGCCGTCGAATGAATTCGACGGTACATTTTGGCAACAGTAGTTTAGGAAACTGAAATTATTTTTTTTATAAAAAAAATAATTTCAGTTTCCTAAACTACCTAAATACATCATTTCGTCAATAAGTATTCAATCGCCAATTTATAACCCGCCACGCCCAAGCCAACAATACTCCCCGCGCATTTTGCCGCAATATACGAATGATGTCTAAATGCTTCCCGCGCGTGAACGTTGGATATATGCACCTCAACAACGGGTATTTTTATCGCCCCAATTGCATCGGCTAAGGCAATTGAGGTATGCGTATAGGCTCCCGCATTGAGGACAATTCCTGCATATTCAGTATCAAAACCTACGGCATGAATGGTATCGAGCAATGCCCCTTCGTGGTTACTCTGAAAATACTCGATGGATACTGAGGGGTAGGTGCGTTGCAAGATGCGCCAATACTCCTCGAAGGTTTGGCTGCCGTATATATGTGGTTCACGCTTGCCGAGCAAATTTAGATTGGGCCCGTTAATTATTAATATTTTCATATTTTTGATATTGCTTCTGGGCATTAATTTGGCATTAGGCAGGGCGATTGAAATCGCCCTGCCTAATGCCAAATTAATGTACAAATTTAATTTTTAAAAACTATCCAACCCTTTCACATCCATATCCAATTTGCCTTTTGACGACACATATATCTTGATATTGCCTTGAACAAGAGCAATTTTATCCACTTTTATATCATCTATGAAGCCATTTATGGTGACGTTATTATTGAATTTATAGCCCTTCAACATATCATTCATCATGGTTTTGAAATACGTAACGTTTTCATCAATCGGAAAAATACACGCCTCTTTCATTTTTTTCAAAATCATTTTGTCAAAAAGCCATTTGCCACCTTTGAGTAGAAAACTTTTCGTATCGAGGTCGTAATCCAAATCTACCAATTCAATGGCATTTTTTTCAGCATTGAAAACGGGGCGACCCGTCATATACAAACTGCCTTTATAATCGCCTTCAAATTTGGTATTTATCACCATTTTATCGTACTGCCCATAGAGTAGCACGTCTTTTACTACTATTTCTTTGCCGCCAGGATTAAATTTCATATCTTTCATAAAGGACTTTGCCATTGTTTCGGCTTCCTTGAACGATATATCGGTTGTCAAATTGACCAAAAAATCATTGGCACTCGCAGAACCTACTTGAAAGTTGGGCAGATAGGAGTTCATCCTAAATTGCGGCTGAGTGCTACCTGCAATCACCTCTGTAATAGAGTTTGCAGAAATAACACTTTCCAACAAATCGCCATTGGCTTTGAAGGGGGTCATGGCAAGGCTTTGAGGTGTTAGCTTGACCCACCACATACCGTAGCTACTATTCATCGCAACGGGTTGCTGCATGAGTTGCCACGCTTCTTCCAAATTTTTGCGAATATTAAATTGCGCTTTCAATTGATTATCAATACTTTGTGTCAAGGTATTTTTACTGCGGTCAATAATGACATTAGCGATGTATTTGACATCAATATTGCCAAATCCTGTCTTGACTGCCATATTGCGTATCCAATCGTAACCGACCAAAAGAGTTTGAGGATTGACAGACCAATCCCAATTAATATTGAGAACAGTCTTAAATGTCAAAGCCAATTCGCCTTCCGCTTCGATGCCACGCGTGCCGATTATTTTCTTAAAAACCCATAATTTCAACGGCACGCGATACACCATTTGGAAGCCCTCCAATCGGATATTGATAGGTTGGATTTTGGTGGCTTTCATCATCAAACCATCATCATCCATATTGTTATCTTCATAAATAACCCCATTGAGCTTGTTATTTAAAAGTCGCTCAATCTCATTGGCACTCAATTTTATCGGAATATTAACCGTTGATAGGGAGGGGGGGAGTTCTGTATTCGCTTGATAGTTTTCCATCGGACGTTGTGGCTGCGCGCCTGTTGGTTGCTGACCTTTGGTTGAGCCGCACGCAAAAAAGGTGACGGCATACGCCATAAGTAAAAGTATTCTGATTGCACTGTTCATTTGTGAAACGATGAGTTTTAAATTAGATGATATTTTGCAGCGCAAAAATAGAGAGATGTTTGATATTAAAGAAAAGAATTCTTCATTTATCATAAAGCTATTCTATAAAAACAGAGTTTTTTGTAGAATAGCTTTATGATAAATGAAAACAGTTTTTATGCTGCCAAGCCAATGACGGCATTCTTAAAAGCACCATTAGGTGCGTGATATTGGTAATAGAACAGCGAAAATCCTTCACAAAAGCCTCAGAAGGGTGCAACAAGTGGCGAATATTACACCTCTAACAAGGCTTAAAGCGCGCTTTCGTTGTCATTATTACCAATATCACACACCTAACGGTGCTTTTGAAATTGAACGTACAATCCTGTTGAGTAGTGAACTCAAATATAGTACTTATATTTGAAGAAAATTAGAATAGATTATTGTTAATCGTCTTATACTCAATTTTTAATATTGAAAAGGTATAAAATACCTGCTTGCATACTCAAATAAAAAAGAATAGATTTGCCTTTATTTTGGTATCTTTGGATATTGGTTTTCACATTTTATAAAAATAAAGCGATACAGATGAGTTACTCAATCGAAATATTGAATGAAAAAGCAATTAAATTATTGCTATATTTGGAAGAAATGCAATTAATTCGGGTAGAAAAACAAGAGACCACAAAAAATATATCTAACAAACCGCAAAGTTTCATAGGGATTATTTCCCATGAAGAAGCTGATGATTTACGTCAGCAATTGCATGAAATGAGAAACGAATGGGAACGTATTTGATTGATACAAATGTCGTAATTGATCTTTTTGAAGGGCGATTACCAAAAAAAGCTGCCCTTCGGGTAGATGACCTTGTTATTTCTGGTGATGCAAGTGTGTCTATCATAAATAAAATTGAATTATTAGGCTTCAATTCTCAACCGATTACATATCAAAATTTAGTTAGACTAATAGATGCTTCAACTGTTATAAGTTTAACAGATACTATTGTTGATAAAACCATTGCACTCAAAAAAGTAAAGAAAATTAAGTTGCCAGATGCAATTATTGCTGCCACCGCAATGGTTCATAAACTTACCATCATTTCTCGGAATACTGTCGATTTTAAGAATATTGAGGGTCTAAATTGCCTTGACCCATATTCAGATTTATTGTAAAAATATCAGTAAAAATACTGAGGGGTCTTAAAAATCAGCATACAGCAAATACTTCTTCCTTATTTTTTTAAAATTATCCAAACCAACCTGCCACGAAGCACGTATCTCCGCTTCCGATTTGCCTTCAATAATTTGCTGCCGCAAAAGTGATGTACCCGCCAATTTTTCAAAAAAGTTATTTTTCAAAAAAAAGTCCTCTTTTTTCTCAAAATCTTTATAAAAATTGAGCAAAAACTTGATATTTATCTGTTTTTCTTTCTGCAAATTCTCTGGTTTGAGGTACGATAAATCGAAGCCATAACACAATTTATCTTGCAAAAAAGGCTGTTTTGCACCAAAATTGGGTACAGGCGTAAACTCAAATTCTGCCTTATCTTTCGGGAAATAGGGCGAACCATATACCTGAAATTGTTTCTCTGTGCCACGCCCAACGCTCACATTTGTCCCTTCAAAAAAACAGACCGCCGCATAAAGATATATGGAGCGCATATTTGGCAAATTGGGCGAAGGGCGCACTGGCAATTCATAGAAAGTCGAGTGGTCATATTTTTGACATTTGATAACACATAGGTCGGCTTTTACCTTATTCGCCAACATTCCTTCTTTATTCAACATCGCAGCATATTCGCCTACCGTCATACCATGCACTATAGGTACAGGCTGCATACCTACGAATGAG
>JAYVKQ010000448.1:0-5727 GCA_043768285.1 Saprospiraceae bacterium
TTAATTTGTCACGAGGCGCAGGTTTACGTGGTTTGCGTGGTATTTTACCTAAGCATAATAATATTGTGCGTCCATTATTGTGGGCAAAAAAAGAAGATATTCTGTCTTTTTCAAAAATTAAAAAAATCGCTTATCGAGAAGATGCCTCAAATGTGACGGATAAATACGCTCGCAATTATATTCGACACCATATTATGCCCGCTTTCACTACTCTTAATACGGATTTTGAGCATAACGCGTCCGAAGCTATTGCCCATCTTGTTGATGCCCATGCCTTATTAGAAAAGTATATTATTGAAATAAAAAGGGAAATTACCAAAGCTATTGATAATCAAATATTTATACACAAAAAAACACTTTTTAAATATCCTTCAACTACGACTATTCTGTACGAAATTGTTAAAGATTTTGGTTTCAATGGCAATCAAGCTAAACAAATGCTTTATGATAGGTCGGATAAAACTAAGGTCGGTACACAGTTTTATTCAGATACACATATATTATTGGTGGATAGAGAAAATTATGTCATTCAGCCACTTGGAAATGAAAAAAATACTGAGGGGGTATCCTATTTAATTCAAAAAGAAAATACAAGTCTGAATACCTTGAATGGAAAAATAATTTTTGAAAAAACGGATATAGGAAGTCTCGTTTTTTCAAAAAACCCAAATATCGCCCAATTGGATTTTGAAAAATTGCCTTTCCCATTGACATTAAGACATTGGCAGCAAGGCGATTATTTTTATCCGATTGGTATGCAAGGCAAGCGACAAAAGGTGAGCGATTTTTTTAGAAACCAAAAACTATCCAATTTTGAGAAAGAAAAAATCAATATATTGACAACTGCAAATGGAGAAGTATGTTGGATAGTAGGTTATAGAATTGATGATCGATTTAAAATTACACCCGCTACAAAGCATTGTTTTTCAATTAGTTATAAATTAGAATAACAAAAAAGGCTGTCTTACAGGACAGCCTTTAGCTTAAACAAACTATGAGAAAACATTTCAAGACCTTTCGTATAGTATGTTTCCAAAAAATTAGGTGAATTGCCTCAATAGCCTTTGTTCTCCAATCGGACACCCAATTCTTTTTCTAATTTTGATAAAACGGCTTGATTAGGTACGATTTGACCTTTTTCAAGACGTTCGAGCGTTGTTTTTGAGATATTAACACGTTCTGCTAAGGCTTTAGTAGTCAAATGTTTTTCTTCGCGGGCAATTTTTATTTGCTCACTTATCGGAAAAATAATCGTTTCCGTATATGATGTTTGTGACGTTTCGGGGTTAGGGGTTGACGCTGGATAATTTAAAAAGCTCGCCAGCAACACTAATAAACAGCCTGTAAAAATAAATTTAGACATAGTACTTGGATTAAAAAAAATTAGGAAAATATAAGGTGTATGCTGTGTGTTTGTTTTTCATTAAAGTATTACAAGTCGTCCAGTTTCTGTAAATCATAGCGTTCGATAATTGCAATCAGTTTTTTATCATAACTCTGGTCTGTCGCATAACCACATTCGCGTAAGCCTTTTGCCCAAGAACGATAATCCTTGCCATGCTTCAAGAGCTTGCGGTAGCTATTTTTCATCAAAAAGTGACTGTGTTCGCGCCAAGAGTCCCACGAACCCGCATATTTTCTAAAAAAATCTTTGTGATGGTCATCCGTGAAATTAGCGCAATGCCCTTTTGGGCAGCTCTTGGAAAAACATTTAACGCCAAAATGATTATTATTTTTGACCGCTAAAATACTGGTTCCTGATCTACTTTCGACAATGGCTTGCGCCATTGATATACTTGCAGGAATACCAAATTTATCCATTTCACCGACAGCCGTTTGGGAATAACGCGCAATATAGTCACGCACTTGGGCTTCACGTAAATCTTCGGGTGCGGCAGGTGATAAGTCCTGAACAGCGTTTCCCAAAGAGGTTGTAGTGGTAGCGGCAGCCTTATTTTCTACTGCCTTGCGTTTGCTCGTGCTTGTGTGTGTACTTTCCCCAATTGTATTTTCAGCTGCAAAGTTAGTCATTTTAAAATCAAGCGCAATATCCTGTTTGAGTATAAATAACATAATTATTGTAATTATACAAACTTTCACTAATGTGATGCCACCTATTCGCCCGAATAAACCCAGTGTGCGATGCTCCAATTGATGGTGCAATGCTACTTTCAAGCGACTAAGGCTCGTCAAAAAGTGCTCTATCATCTCTTTGATTGAAGGTGAAGGATTGTGTACATCGCGCTCGGTATCGTGCGCCACTACATCGGTGTCTTGCTTGAAAACGACTTTCATGTAGTTACTTTTTCCTTGATTAATACGTTCCATAGTTGGGTCTTTTTAAAAACGATTTATAGTGTATTTTACGTTTTTAAATTACAGTGTGTGCATAGTGCGAATGATAGGGCAAATTTAAAACAAAAAGTATATATAAAACAAATTATTGAGCATTTATTTATTAATATTTTTTTATGATATACATTATTTTTGTTTTTTGTTGAAAAATAGAAATGCTTTTTACTTCAAATCAATATAATTTTTGCTGAAATAATTTCATTTTATTATTTAAAATCAGTAATTAGAATATAAAGACATTAATTTTACTATATTTTAAATAAAATGTTTTAAAATTAATTAAAAATTTTATTCTCTAAATTTAAAACAAAAATAAAAGCATGGCTTAGGCTATTCAACATTTAATAAACACATAAAAAATGGGATAATTGCGTGCGGATTGCACTTGATTTTGGATACGACTGGCTATCCTTTTCAATTGGGTTTGCCTATCTGATATAGGTCTGTTCAATCGGTTTAATGCCCCGTAGGTTCTCATTCTATAGTGCTGTTTTTATCGTTGTGTAGTTGACTGCGGTGCCCTTTTATTTGACAAATATAATCAATAATTTGAATTTCCCCACAATTATCTATTTTTGCGTAAAATATGGTGTGTTTCGCTCCATCAAGCTGAGGGAGGAACTAAAGTAGGCAATTTACAGTAGGCAGTATTTTCATTTAAAATAATTTATTTTGTATAAAAATCAACTATATGAAACTATTAGAAGGCAAAATAGCCCTCGTGACGGGTGGCTCGCGTGGCATAGGTGAAGCCATCGTGCGCCGATTTGTAGAGCAAGGTGCAACCGTAGCGTTTACCTATATATCCGAAGGCTCGGCTACTCGGGCTGAGGCATTGGCTACTGAATTAATAGCTACTGGAGGTATTGTAAAAGCATATCGCTCCAATGCAGCTTCATTCAGCGATGCGGAGCAACTAATTGGCGAAGTAGTCAAAGAGTTTGGTCGCCTTGATGTGGTAGTCAATAACGCTGGAGTTACGCGCGACAATTTGATGCTGCGCATGACCGAACAGCAATGGGATGAGGTGATTAATACCAATTTGAAGTCTATTTTTAATATGACCAAACACGCCCTACGCCCCATGCTCAAACAGCGCAGTGGCTCTATCATCAATATGAGTAGTGTTGTCGGGGTGTTTGGTAATGCGGGTCAAGCCAATTATGCCGCCTCCAAAGCGGGGATATTTGGTTTTTCTAAATCCATTGCGAAGGAATACGGCAATCGCAATATCCGTTGCAATGCCATTGCACCAGGCTATATCGAAACCGAAATGACCCACGTTTTGAGCGATGAGGTTAAAGAAGGTTTTATGAAAGCGATACCACTTGGGCGTATGGGCAAGGGTGAAGAAGTAGCCGATGCTTGTGTGTTTTTGGCTTCTGATATGAGTCGCTACGTGTCAGGACAGACCTTGAGTGTGTGTGGCGCATTAAATTGTTAATGAGAAGTGTAACTTTTTCGTTCTTTTTTCATCAAATATAAAAATAACATCATGAAGAAATTAGCATTAGTATTTTTATTGGCGACACAATACATATATGCACAAGCGCAAACACCCACTGATAGCGTTAAAATGACCATCAACACCTTTTTTGAAGGTATGAAAAAAGGCGATACTACCCTCATCCGCACCACTATGACTGAGGGGGTCATATTCCAAACCATTGCTCAAACCAAAGAAGGTAAAGTGACGGTTAAAACTGAAAAGGTGGATGAATTTATTAAATATATTGCACGTCCTAAAGATTTTGTGGCTGATGAACGTATAACGTTTGATATGATAAAAATTGACGGCACTCTCGCTTCTGCTTGGACACCGTATAAATTTTATTTGGGCGAAAAATTCAGCCATTGTGGTGCCAATTCTTTCCAATTGGTCCGCATTGACGGCGTATGGAAAATACAGTACATCATAGACACGCGCAGACGACAAGGCTGTGACTAAGAATGTACAATTGACAATCATTAGTGTTCAAAAGATTTTGTTTTAAAAACAAAATATTGATTTTCAATAATTTACAATGCTTCTCGACAAAGGTTTAGTAAACGGAAAATTATTTTTTTTTTGAAAAAAAAAATAATTTTCCGTTTACTAAACCTACGCACGAAACATTTTTAGTCAATTTACCAAAATCCTTTGAACACTAATGATTGACAATTGTCAATGGACAATGATATAATTATCAGTTATTTATCAAAAAAAAAATTTATAACTCAAAACAGTTTTTACAAAAATGAGACAAAATTCTCGTTGGATTATATTGGGCTTATTAGTCCTTTTTGCTTTATCAACGGCGTTGCCAATGTTTTCGGATATGGGTTTGGGATGTTCGCCTGACGTACCGAGCAACCCAAGTGCAGAAGCCAAAAAGCCGCTTCCAGATTTGGATATACCGAACTTCAACTCCGATAGTGCTTATGTTTTTACGGAAAAAATCGTGGGACTTAGTCCGCGCATTGTCGGTACTGAGGGGGCAATGAAAGTTAAAAAATATGTGGTCGCCCAATTCAAAAAATACGGTGCGGAGGTGATTGAACAACCATTTTCAGCGGTAACATTTGATGGCAAATCGCACAAAGCGACCAATATCATTGCGCAATATAATAAAGCTGCCACCAATCGGGTAGTTTTATCGTGTCACTGGGATTCGCGCCCATTTGCAGATAGAGATGCGGATGAAGCGGATAAAAATAAGCCTATTTTGGCAGCCGATGACAGTGGCTCGTCAATGGGCATGTTGATTGAAATTGCACGGCAGCTACAAGCCAAACCAATAGCTAATCTGGGTGTAGATATTGTCTTTTTTGATGCCGAAGATTATGGTAACCCCAATCCACCTAAGCCAAAATCCCTTGAAGAACAAGCAGCACAAGGCAAAGAATGGGGCATTGGTGCACAATATTGGTCAAAAATACCGCATATGCCTGGCTATAAAGCCTTATATGGTATCAATCTGGATATGGCAGGTGCTAAGGGCGCACGATTTGTTAAAGAATCTATCTCAGTACGGTATGCCCCACAAGTAGTAGAAAAAGTATGGCGCATAGCCCAAGATAAATATGGCTATGTCAATATTTTTGTCAACGATATGTCCCGTGAGGATATGACAGACGACCACGTTTTCGTAAACGAATTGGCTAAAATACCGATGATAGATATTATAAACCACCCAACCGATAGTTTTTTTGGAAAATATTGGCATACAACGGATGATAATATGAGCATAATTGATAGAGAAACACTACGTGCTGTGGGTAGAACTGTTTTGGCAACTTTGCACTATGAAGCGGCAGGTAGTTTTAATTAATAACAAAAGCCTAACTTTGATGCTTTTATATGGAAAAAAAATCAACAAAACTTTTGTAATA
>JAYVKQ010000449.1:0-5455 GCA_043768285.1 Saprospiraceae bacterium
TTTCTTTATGAAATCGGTGTGCAATCGCCAAACCGATGCCCCGCGCTGCGCCTGTTATCACGGCTACTTTTGGACTTGTATTTATTGACATTTTTTAATTTTAAATCAAAATTTAGGATTGTAAATACTTCAAAGGAACAGAATGTAAGGCAATCCGATTGCCCTCAGTATCAATGAAAACACCCATAAAACCATATTCTTCACTGATTTCCGTTTTGGGAACAATTACTTTCCCGCCTGCCGCTTCTACTTTGCTCAACACGATTTGAACATCGGGATTGGCATCTAAATAGATAAGTGGTCCGTCGGTTGCTGAAGGGATATGAAAACCATCGGTCTGAACAATAGTGCCACCAACGCCCTCCATCGGATTGTCAAGTGGAAATGCCCGCATTTTCAAATTAGGGACATCCATTTTAATCATGGAGATACCAAAAATGGTTTCATAAAATTTTTGAGCGCGGTCAATATCCGTGGTTGGAATTTCAAACCAGCTAATAGCATTTTTCATAATAGAATATATTTTAAGTGAAGTAGTAGTTTCAGAAACAGAAAATTGAGAAAATGGGATTGAATTTTTTTTTGAAAAAAAAATTCAATCCCATTTTCTCAATTTTCTGTTTCTGAAACCTTTTTTAGCTTAGTAATAAATCGTCTAAAATAGATATTACAAACATCAATTCTCCGCAAAAACCTTCATTTGCCGCATTGACCACACCACTTCTTCTGCATTGAGTGCTAAATTTTCTGTCAATTTTAATCTTAAAAATTTGGCTTTAGCGTTATTAAAAGTGAGCATATTAATGCCTTGATTACCTTTGACACCCTCTTTAACCGTATGCCAATTTTGACCATCTAAAGAGGTTTCAACTGTGTAAACTGTTGGATAAGTATGAACCATTGGCGGTGGACCAGGCGGTGCTTTTGGGTCAGGTCGCCAACCTCTTTTAAAGGTTGAAGCTGCCGTAAATTGCAATTCGGATAGATTCACAATATTGGAAAACGCCAACTGATACCACATCCCTTTTTCTTGTTTGCTTCCAGTTGACCAACCCTCATAATTAAAAGCACTTTGAGGAGAGGCATTGCCACCAATGCGGGTAGATGCGGTATGACTTGCTGTTGCCTTTATCTCTTTGGGTACAAGTTCAAAAGGGACGGCTTTCAGCAAATCAGCATATTGATAAAATGTATTTTGGTCAGCCGTTTTTGCCCTTACTTGGGCAACTTGTTGAGGTGTTACAAACGACGCATCATTTGACAACTCGCTACGGATAAATGAAACAACATCGGCAACCCATTCGTCCGATTGGTCTTTCATGCTTGCCATCATATTGTTTGTGAACGTTTTGCCTTCAATTGCACCTTCCATACCATGCAAAACGACTTTTATCGCATATTCAGGATGCGCCTGCATACGCGTTGCCCCTGCCAACGCAGGAGCCATAAACTTACCCTCTCCCGCAGGTGTTCCCATACCTTTGTTGCCGTGACATTGTGAGCACAATTCGTTATATATCGTTGCGCCACGTTCAACAATTATTTTTTGTTCGGCTGTCAATTCGGGTGCGCCAAAAGGTCCCATATTGCGTGGTTTGGGGGGTGTAATGATTTGTTCGCCTATCAATTTTACACCATTTGCTTTGTTGATTGCCATTGCGTTTTTAATACTACTTTCCAAATCGGGCAGTTTTAAAAACTTAGCCGTTAGCATGGCTTGTAACAAAACATCGGTATTGGCATCTGACAAAAGTCTTTTATAGTCAGCTTCTAACGTTTTATCTCCAGCTTTGTATAAGGTTTCACTGGCTCTTAGGGCTTGTATGCGTAGGCGTGGATTGGGGTCTTTCAATAGTTTTTGTATCGTTTTGATATTCAATGCGCCAAGCCCTTCTAATGTCCAAATCGCATGAATTTGTGCTAAAATGTTCTTATTTTTTAAAGCCATTTTGTTTAAAACGGGTATAACAGAACGGTCTTTTCTCAAAACCAATTGCTGTTGCGCCATATCGCGCCACCAACCATTGGGATGTTCCAGATGCTTGACCAATTGTTGTGCGGTCTCGTTAAACATTTGGGGTTGTTTTTTATCGCGTTCCATGCCATCGTAAGTGATACGCCAAATGCGTCCCAAGCCAATCACTTTATCCAATTGATATTGCTCTATTTTTGTGCGGAGGTATGACCCGCGTTGCGTCCATTGCCCTTCTTGAATGATGCCGCGATACATATCCGTTATATATAGCGTGCCATCGGGCGCAGTTGTCATATCCACAGGGCGGAAAAGCGGGTCAGTGGAGCGCAGAAACTCCGATTTTTGTTCTTGAAAAACATTGTGCAAAGTCGTTACCCCCTCAGTAATTACAGGGTTAATTTGCCGTACAATACGTGCCACAGGCTCACCATAAAACAATTGCCCTTTTAAACTATTCGGTAAGCGGTCTCCTCTAAAAATATCATTTCCAGCCGAGCCTGTTACGCGATTCAATGAACCATCGGGTTGCCTAATTTCGTCCATGCCGCCTTGCATATCCGCTAATTTCACAGCCGCACCCCACGGCACGTCAAAACCTTTGGCAAATTCGTTGGGTATTTCAAAGTTGCCATATTGGATTGGAAATTGAAAATGCGAAGGCAAGCCGCTTGCGCCGCCCTGAAACCATAATTTACCGTCATCATCGTGCGTAATGCCCCATTGTGCGCGATTTGCACCTGTTTTTTCTCGAATAATGCCATTCGGCGTTTCTCTTACACGAAAAGCATTGACCGTTGAATACAGCCAATTGTCCATACCATAATACATAAAAGCCTGTTGGTGCTCAACATTGCCCGACCTACCATATTTATTTGTAAAAAACTCTTTTTTATCCGCCTTACCATCGCCATTGGTATCGGTGTATTTATAGACATTATCGGCATCAGATTCCATTGCCAAAATACAATCTTTACCATAAGGCAAAACAAAACGTGGGAATATGAGACTATCCACAAAAGTTGTCCCCGTTTCATATACGCCATCGTTGTTTTTATCCTCCCAACGCGATATGCGACTGATGGGATCTAACTCATTTTTAGAATCGGCATCAAGCATATAGGAACGCAATTCTAAGACATACATCCGTCCGTTGCCATCAAAGGCAATCTCTGCGGGTTGTTGAATGGCAGGTTCAGTCAAAACAGGCTCGATATGATAACCCGCAGGCAGCAAAAACAATTGCTTTTCCGCATCCACTGTTAAAGGCAAAACAGGTACTTTGGGTTCTAAATCAATCCCTTTCCAATCATCACTATTGGGGTCAGCTCCTTCTGGTATTTTTACTTTTGGAAAAGTATCTGCATAAACAACGTACTTATTATTTGGAAATAAATAGGTATGCACATTCAGTTCTGTCAAAATAAATGACGAACAAATGAGGGCAAAAAGCAATAAGACTAATCTCATTTTGGATAAAAATTGTAACATAATAGAGGATGTTTATATAAAATACTGAGGGGGTCGGTGCAGTGGTTTAGGAAACCAAATTTGATTGTTATATTATTTTTTTCATAAAAAAATAATATAACAATCAAATTTAGTTTCCTAAACCGCATATGTACTTTACGCCAACGACTTCCGCGCCTCACGGTCAGGGTCATTCACCAGCGCACAGGCATCGTCTAAAATCATGGTTTCGCCATTTTGTGTAGAATAAGGTTTCCAAGTGGGCAGACCCCCACCGTTTGGATTACCCGTTTTTACAAAATTGAGGAAGGATTTTGCCATTTTTTCAGACAAGGCTCTCGGACGTTTGCCGCCGCCAGTATGTGTAATCATCAAATCTGTATTGTAAAACCAAAAGCAAATATCAGCACAATGGAAAGCCCGCATACGGTTGTCAAAAAGGGGCGGTTGCCAACCAAACCATGAGAGGTAAACGGGGGCTTTCTTTTGACCGACTTTTGCATCAGCCGTTGCTATTGAATTTTTACGGTTTGAAATTATCATTGACCACAATTCTATCGGACGCGCTTTTGGGAAGTTTTTTGCATAAGCCTCTACAATTTCGCTTGATTTATCACCAAAACGCGATTTTATTTTCTCTTTTACGTCTGATAAAGTTACATTTTCTAAACCCGCTTCAATCCGACTTGGGCTTTGTTCATTGAAAGTTGAACAAATCATCAAAGGAATATCTGCCGAAAAATGATTGCTGTCGCTGAAAAAAGGCTTGTCATTCAAATACGCTCCATCCGACACAGGCGAAAAACCGCCGCGTACCACATTCAAACGTTTGGCTTCATCTGCCATTTTATCAACCGCTTTGTTGGTAATATCTATGTATTCACGCCACGGGATTTGCTGCAATTTCTCTATTTCACCCTGTTT
The DNA here is from genome assembly GCA_043768285.1 of Saprospiraceae bacterium. GTDB lineage: Bacteria > Bacteroidota > Bacteroidia > Chitinophagales > Saprospiraceae > JAAFJT01. The sequence continues at coordinate 4,367 of JAYVKQ010000449.1, forward strand.
TAGACCCGCTTCTTCCATGATTTTCAAGCCTAATTTTTCGGCATATTCATTATTTGCACCAATTAATGAATTGCCACTCAAACACATAGCCTTGTGAAATAAGCCTTTTGCAGAAGGCATATTCATCAAAGTTGTGACTTTTGCACCGCCGCCCGATTGCCCAATAATCGTCACATTATTAGGGTCGCCACCGAAGTTTGAAATATTATTTTTAACCCATTCCAAAGCCGCTACCATATCTAAATTGCCGACATTGCCTGAAGCCGCATGACCGCCCGCCGCTTTCAAATGCGAATACCCAAAAGGACCCAAACGGTGATTGAGTGAACAAAATACGATATTGCCCAATCGAGCCAAATTTTCACCATGATAGCCGTCTTGCTCAATACCGTTTCCATTGGTAAAACCACCCCCATGCAACCAAACCACAACGGGGCGTTTTGCTGTATCAACGGCAGGCGTCCAAACATTGATTTTCAAGCAATCTTCTGAAACATCATCGTAATTCCAATGGTCAGCGAAGGAATAATAAGCATTGGCGTAGCGTTTTTCCATAATTTGAGGAGCGGTATTGCCCCACCACATAGCCGAGCGAATATCCGTCCAAGCCGCAGGTTTTTGAGGGGGCATAAAACGGTTTTTGCCCGACGTATCAGCCCCATACGGCATACCCAAAAAAGTAGGGATACCCCTCAGTATGTAGCCGCGCACTTTGCCATATTCGGTTTTGGCGATGGCAATATCATCACCGACAAACAAAATTTGTCCCTCATTTGAAGGCTTTTGAGGGTTAGGAAGCGCAGTGGCATTTGCTTTTGCGGTAGTAGAAACGCTTAGTCCCGCGACACCTACACCCAAAGTTTGGAGGAAATTACGTCTTGATGATGTCATAATATTGGCTTTTTATAAAGAGTGAAAAATGAAATTAATCCTTACCATCCTAATTCAAATACTTCCAAAAATAGAAAAACTTTAAAAGGTTTAAAGCCTAATTATGTCAAACAACCATTTTATTCTATCTTTAGTTACAACTACTCGACAATCGGTTCTATTATTAAAAAATTAAAACGACATAGGGCTGCCACTAAT
>JAYVKQ010000450.1:0-3228 GCA_043768285.1 Saprospiraceae bacterium
ACAATTACATTTCGTCACTACGTGACTAAGAATATTCTAAGTGTTGGTTTCTGTTATAAACATTGAAACCCTAACGGGTTTATGAAAAATGCTCGAATGTCTGTCGCGTTAGCGACAATATGTTTATAACAGCCATATAGTCAAGAACTAACTTAGTTACGTAGTGACGCAATATAATTGTTATAAAACTCGGCGTGATTTATGTTGGATACCCCTCAGTATTTTTATAAAAAATCACCTTAGCCCAATCCTTATATGCACCCGCGTGCCACACACATTGTCTTCACCGTCTAATATATCACTAACGGCGCAACTACTTTTGTGCTGGCGTTGTATATTCAAAATGCCGATGCGCTCGTGTGTGATATTCATCCCCTTCGATTCGTGGCTTTTAAGTGGGTTTCTATCGTTTATTTCCTTTGATCGTTTTCGACCTATGCCGTTGTCTTCGATATAGCAATCCAAGTACTCTTCGTCTTTGGCAGTGAAGCGAATAGTGACTAAGCCGCGCCCGTCTGTTTTGTGAAATACGCCGTGTAGTATGGCATTTTCTACAAAAGGCTGCAATATCATGGTCGGCACTTCGGTTTCCCAATCATCTACCTCTTTGCCCATTTGTATATCGTAGTCAAAATTATTAGAAAAGCGCATACGCTCCATATTCATATACCCCCTCAGTATTTCTATCTCTTTTTCAAGCGCAATGGTCTCTTTTTTAGATAAATCAAGCACTTTACGCACAAAATGGGAGAAATCCACCAAATAGCGGCTCGCTTCGTCTTTTTCTCCTTTTCGTATAAAATCGTTGATAGAACCCATCGCGTTGAATAGAAAATGGGGGTCCATTTGCGCCCTCAACACCTTCATCTCGGCGTTGATGATTTTATGTTTATGCTCTAACGCATCGTTTTCTAATTCCAAATTTTTATTCCCTAAAGCTAAGGTTTCTTTTTCCAAAGCCAATGTCCGATTGCCCAACTCTAAGGCTTCATTTTCTAAAGCTAAATTTTTATTGACCAATGCCAAGCGTTCTTGTTCTTGTTCCAGTTCGCGTTGTTTGCGCATAAATATCTCGCGTTGCACCCTCAGTTGCCACTGCAATATGACCCAACCGATGCCTAAGAGTATGCCAATCCACAGCATCACCATATACCAGCGCAAATACCATGGCGGCAATATGCGAATTGTCAATAGCTTTTCTTTGGAGGGAAAACCGTCGCTGTTGTAACCAATTATTTTAAATGTATAATAGCCAAACGGCAAGCGTTGGTAAATGGCGTAGGGCTTTATATTGTCTCTATGTGTCCATGCCGTGTCCAAGCCTTCCATCATATATTGCAAGCGGTTGTTGTCGCTGTCCGCAAAATCTATGGCGACAAACTCAAATTCGAGGGAGTTTTGCGCATAAGGCAATTCGATATGCGTCACTTCGGTTGGGTTGCCCAATGCGCGATAATCCACGCCGTTCACTTTGATATTAGTAATTTGCACGAGGGGCGGATTGTCGTACATCTGCATCAATTCGGGCGTAAACATATAAATATCACTCCCCCCAGTCAGCCACATTTCTCCTTGGTCATTTTTGATAATGCTGTGGTATTGCTTGGCTTTTAGTCCATCGGCAGGTTTGAAGTAATGCGCTCGTTTGGTTTGCGTATTATATTTGCAAAAACCAAAGTCGGTGGTTATCCATAGGTTTTGCTGCGTATCCGCTTCAATATCAATGATAAAATTAATATCCACTTCTTTTTCTACTTTGAAAGTCCCATCTCTTTTTTGGTAGGTTTTGTAGAGAGCTTTCCAGCCACCTATCCATATGGTATCTTTTAATTTATAATAACACCGAATGGCATCACCTGTCTGTAACTTAGAGTGAAGTATCATACTGTACTTCTTTTTTTCAAAAATATAAAGACTATCTAAATGATTATCTGCAAAAAGATAATTTACATCTTGAAAAATTTTCTCAGAAGACATCTCAGAAAAATCATGTGTAATTTTTTCAAAATATAATTTTTTATTTTCAAAAACCACTTTATAAAATCCCTTAGAGGTTGAAGCCAATACAGAACCATCTTTTAATAAATGTAAATCATTAATATAGACATCATTACTTGTATAAGTAGATTTTAATTGTAGGTTATTATACACATATATATAATGGTCAGTCCGTAACCAAACATCACCATTTGTATCGGAGAATATCTTTTTAATATTTTTTTCGCTAAAAACACTTTCAGCAATTTTTTTTATAAAAGTCTTATTTTTATTAAATATTAAAACGCCTCCTTCATTTTGAGTTACCCAGTAGTTACCCTGTTTATCTTGATATAATATATCCAACTTATTACCATTCTCTTTTGGAAATGATTTGAATATATCAAACTTAATTTTTTTCAGATTGATTTGACTAACGCATTTTTCGGTAATGCTGGATAACCATAAATTATCTTTATTGTCGGCATACATCATATAAAAATTATCGGCACATAAACCTAATTTATCTTTGGTATCCTTATTTATGTCTATGCTCGTTGTAAATACTCCACGCTTTTTATCAAAAAATAATAATCCTTGTTTATCCGTCAAGGCAATAATAATACTATCACGCCACTGCGTTAAATATTTAACCGTACCAATATCTTTATTCTGAAACGTATTAAATGATTGGACACTATTAAAATTCGTTTTCTTAATTTTCATCAAACCCAAATCTGAAGCCACCCACATAGCATCACTATCCATTAAAATATGCTTTATTTTGTGTTTTGTAGCACCATAATTGAGATAATCCATCGTTTTCACGGGTTTACTGGGTACTATCTTATAGCTTGTGAAACCAAAGCCATTTTTAGTGGGGTAACTGACGATTATTGCTACACCCTTATTTTTGCCAGACACCCAAGCGGAACGATAGCCATTAAATTCAGATACTTTTTGAATGGGTGCTGTGCCATTCGCGGCTTGAAGCGTATTAAATTTATATAAAACGGGGTTTGCATCCCACCCACCCAGACGCAGCCATAGATACCCGTCCTCATCTAAGGCAAATACGTAATAATTGTTTTTGATGGTATCGCGTCCGTTGAGTAGCCAAAAACGCTCAAATCTATCGGCGTTTCGACGATAACAATGAATGGCTTCATACGTGCAGAACCACATATCGCCTTTTTTATCTTCAAAAACATTGCTTTGTATGATATTGTCGAATAAGGAGAGTGTATCGTT
>JAYVKQ010000451.1:0-3233 GCA_043768285.1 Saprospiraceae bacterium
ATTTTTAATACTAAAAACGCCTTTTCGTATTGCGAAAAGGCGTTTTTAGTATTAAAAATCTCCCCTTCCTTCACTACCCCTTCTCCCCTCTCTTTTATCATTGCCTTTTGATTTATCATTAAAAAACCAAGTAAAAGTAAGTATCCCGTAGCGACCCAATGAACGGACACGCTCCTCTTGTATATAGTTGGCATCTGCCCAACGATTGATACCTGTATTCCGATTGAGGGCATCTACAACCATCAAGCGGAGTTCATTGCGACGATTTTTATCTAAATATTTAGAAAAAGATAGGCTCAAAAGGGGTATGCCTTGCGCTGTGCCGAAGGTCTTTCCTGTCACGATAGTGTAGTCAAAATTGCTGCGGATACGGGTATTGTAAGGCAGCGATACGGTCATTTCGGCTTCGTAGCCATAATTTATAAACCATTGATTTAGATTACTTTGCAGTGAATAATCGGTCTGGTTGTAGCGAATATTGCCTTTCAAACTCAATTCAAAAGTGTCGGGAATATTAAACTCTGCGCGAAGGCTCGTGCCGAGGGTATAGCGGTCAGTCTTATTATTTTCGCCATTGATATAGCCGATACCACTGGCGTAACTATTGTTCGTATTCCAATTGATGCGCAGACGGTTACGCCATATCCTAAAACCTAAAGCCGTATTGCTCGAAAGTATGGTTGCAGAAGGCGTATTGACGGGCGTGGTGGCGCGACGAAATGCGGTATCAATGGTCAATTGATTGGCAATTTTATCCGTCGTGTGTGTACCCACAATAGTCCCATTGAAATAGGTCAGCGATTTTTTATTAAACGTTGAATACATCGCCCTGATGCGGTTGTTGTATTCTGGTCGCAAGTTTTGATTGCCCGTGTAGGTATTCAGCAAATCGGTATTGTCGCGCACGGGTTGGAGTTGATCAATGCTCGGCTCATTCACATCGGTTTCGTAGAAAAAATTCAAGCGTTTTTGCTTTGTCAAACTGTATTCAAGGCGTGCATTGGGCAAAATATAGCGATATACTTGTTGCACCGTATCATCGAGCGACAAAAACACCCCCCTCAGTATGGCGTGCTGATATTGCCCCCCAACAGTAATACTAAGGTCATTTGAAGGGTTTATTTTCAAATTTGACCCTACGCGATGTTGCAAAAACGTGTTTTTATAATCATTGCTCAATAGGTCATTGAATATCGGTTCGCCATTTTTTATATTAAAAATCTCTCTATTAGCCTCATTATCCGCCAAGCCCAGACGGTAAAATGTTTCCAAAACCGTTTTTTTACTCAATGGCTCAGTATAAGACAAGGACGAGGAGTAATAATTGCGGTAATTGATGCGATAATCCCGTTGGTCAAGCGTATCGTTGCGGTAATTGTCTCCTTGACTGTTATAAAAATTAACCTTCGATTGCAGACTACTTTCGCGGTCACTTTCATTGCGGTTATAGCCTAAGTTCAAGGAAATAGTGCGCCCTTTTTTACCCAATTTTCGCCTCAATAAAAGATTACTTGACCCACTCAAACCACCCCCCTCAGTATTTGATTGCTTATTTTGCTGATTTTGAAGCACAGTATCCCCTTTTAGATTGCGGGAAAATGAAGTTAATGCTGTAAAATTGTTGCTCATACTGAAACTACCCGTAAAGCGTATCGAAGTCAAACTATCTAATTTACGCTCCAATTGCGCATTAAAACGGTGGTTGCCATTGGTCGTGTTGTTGATAGAATTGGAATGAGTGAACACCACGCCCGTTGTCAAAAAGTTCTGTCGGTCAAGCATTCTATCTGTTAATACATTTTGATTATTATAAAAATAGCTGGCAGTTATATCCGTTTTTTTAGACAATTCGCCTGTATAGTTGGCACCACCACTTTGCATTTCTTGAAAACCTTTGGACGTATTCTGTTGTGGTCGCTGCGAGGTGCTACCACTATTCCGATTGTTTTGACCCGTAAACGCTGCAAAATCCTCCTCCGCAAAGCCCGAGCGATTGACATTATTGGCAGAGCCGAGTATCGTCAATTTATGTTTTTCAGTGAACGTATTCATATTCACCCGCCCTGTGTAGCGACTGTCATTGCCCACGCCACCCGTCACTCTACCATTGGTACGGCGATTAAAATTAGATTTTAGTTTAATATTGATAGTCTTTCGTCGGTTGCCATCGTCCACGCCTGTAAATTCGGCTTGGTCGCTTTTTTTATCATAAATTTCAATACTTTCAATGGCATCGGCGGGTAGGTTTTGGAGCGCAACTTGCGGGTCAGTACCAAAAAAAGGTTTGCCATTCACCAATATTTGTTGCACTTGTTCGCCTTGTGCTTGTATCGTACCGTCCTTATCCATCTCCACCCCAGGCAGTTTTTTAATCAACTCGGCAGCCATATCATTGGGTTGCGTCCCATAGGCTTTGGCATCAAACGCCATCGTATCACCCTTGATTTGAACAGGCTCACGATTGGCTGTAATCACGGCTTCGGCAAGCGTTTTACTGAGGGGTATCAATTTTAATATCCCCAAATTGACTGTATTATTTTGATAAAAAGGTTGGTTAATGGGCTGGTTAAGCTGTTCGTAGCCTACATATGTGATGGTCAAAAGGTAATCATTTTGGTCAGCACGTAGGTTTAGTTCAAATAAACCCTCGGCATTGGTTGTAGCTTGGGTAATGAGTGTACTGTCGGGCAAATGCAGCAAACCAACCGTTGCAAAGGGCAAAGGTTGCTGCATTTCATCAAAAACAGTGGCTTGTATGCGTTGTTGGGCATGGGTATTTGAAGAAAACAATAGAAATAATAAGCATAACCCACCCATCACACAGCACTGCGCTATGCGAGATGTTTTGATATATAGGTTTTTATCAATCATCAAATGGGTATAAAGAGATATGACTGCAATTTAGGGGAATGGTTTAAGGATATGCGGTTTTTTAGATGTTTGACTGGATTTTGATGTATTAAAATAGTTTAGGATAATTAACAACTATATTCTACGCTTTTTAATCTGCGTGTAAAGCCATAGACTAAACACGCTTATGTAGCCCAATATGGAGATATATTCACCCGCTTTTTTATTAAAATTAGACACAATAATAGCGACAATAAACAATAGAAAAACAACGCCATATAAACCATCGAGTTTAATATCGGAGCGCACAACGGGTATTTTTTTCAAAGGTTCAATATCATCTGTGAGGATAAACTTCAATTTATGCCAGTCATATATCAGCA
>JAYVKQ010000452.1:0-7824 GCA_043768285.1 Saprospiraceae bacterium
CTCGGCTTTGGGCGTATTTTCGTTGTCGTTTTGCTTAAAACTTAGGCTCGCCAAAAGGGTTTCGGCTTCATCAAATCGCTTGGCTTGTATCAGATAATTGACCAAATACTGAGGGGTGGTTTCGCCTACGAGATAAAACGCTGCTTTAAAGTAAAGGCTATCCAACGGCATTAGGTCAGATATGGCGATGGTATGCAAGGGTTTATCTTCAATTTTGATATAAGCTTTCCATTGGTCGCTTTCGTGAATAATATGCCCCGTAATGACCTTATCCTCGCGCCCAATCAGCATTTTGCTGGTTTCGACTAAGTAATTGATGTCCACTTTATCGGACGCGCTGCCATCCGCCACTTTGAGCTGGGTTTTCAGGCGCACTTTTTCATTTTGGCGACAGGCGTTAAAACGGCTTGTGCTGCTGTCTTTCGGATAAATAATGGCAAGCATATCCGACAAAATTTTTGCCACGACGGTATTACCTTGATACCCGCGTTTTTCCAAATCGGGCGGCACACTAAATGCTTTCAACGCATAGGTATCATTTTCGGACACGCTGCGAAAACGCCAGACACACCATATAATAACAGAGGCTATCAACAGCCGCCAACCCAGAAGCAAAACAGTATTCGCTCGTTTCGCTGCCTTGATAGCCGACCCATCGGCAAAAGACATTTTGAGCGGTTCTAAAAGGGAAGTAAGTGGTTTCATTGAATAGGTGTTTGTTTTTTATTGGGGCAAAGGTACAGATACCCCCTCAGTATTTTTGTGTCTTTTTGCGTTTAATGTATTACATTCGTGCAAAATTTTTCAAAAATGATATTTACAAAACAATATCCCCATATTGCATGGTGGGTGCATAATAATGGTTGGGTCGCCTTGGGCAGCGATGAAGATAGCGATAGTATGATGCGCTTGATTGACCCAACGGGAACGTGTTGGGAAGACGAAACCTCAACCACCATAGATATGGCGTTTGACAAAGCTGAGATATTTTTAAAAAAACTATTGCCAAAGCGTTTTCCAAATAGGTTTTCGTTAGAAGAAAATTGACCCTGAATATGTTGGGCTGCTCACAGGATAAAAAAATTATAATTTAGGATAATGTCTTAATTAAAATTTACGACCTTGCGCCCGTAAATCACAATATTGAGTAAGATGAAGGTTAAAGAAATAATAAGCATAGAAGAATTTGATGATAAACCCTTTCAATTGAAACTCGTTGATATGGTCAACGAGAGTAAGGCTGTTGTAACACATTATCTTCACAATCTCCATAATGGTGCTGCTATTCATTATGAAGATGCCGCTTTAAAAATTTTGAAAGCGTATATTTCTTATAAACAACAAGATAAAAAATTAACGTTGGTAGCTGAGGAAGCCTTACAAAAACTTTTATTTGAAGTAGAAAGTGTTCCATTTTCAACGCCTAAAGACTATACTTTCAAATTTATAGATTTATTTGCGGGTATCGGAGGCTTCAGAATTGCTTTACAAAATCTTGGTGGGAAGTGCATATTTACGAGTGAATGGGATAAAGAAGCACAACGAACATACAAAGCAAATTTTGGCGAAGTCCCTTTTGGCGATTTAACTAATGAACAAATTAAAAATTATATACCTGACAATTTTGATATACTGTGTGCGGGTTTTCCTTGCCAAGCCTTTTCAATCGCCGGCAAAAGAGGAGGGTTCGAAGATACAAGAGGTACACTTTTTTTTGATGTTGCTGAAATCATTAAGCGTAAGAAACCAAAAGCAATTTTTTTAGAAAATGTTAAAGGCTTACGAAACCATGATAAAGGAAAAACCCTCGAGACAATATTAAATGTTTTGAGAAATGACTTGGGGTATTTTGTTCCTGAACCACAAATTATAAACGCAAAAGAGTTTGGTGTTCCACAAAATAGAGAACGGATTTATATCGTTGGCTTTCGTAAAGATTTAGGTATTTCAACGTTTGAATACCCCATTCCAACGCAAAATTCTGTGACATTTGCCAGTATAAAAGAAGAAAACGTAGTGCCTACTCGGTATTATCTTTCAACTCAATATCTTCAAACTTTGGTGAATCATAAGGCAAGACATAAAGGTAAAGGTAATGGCTTTGGTTACGCTATCATACCAGACGATGGCATTGCTAACGCTATCGTGGTAGGAGGAATGGGTCGAGAAAGAAACTTGGTATTTGATCATAGAATTACAGATTTCAGACCAACCACTCGCATAAAGGGCGTCGTAAATCGTGAAGGCATCAGAAAGATGACACCAAGAGAATGGGCAAGATTACAGGGGTTTCCTGATAATTACATTATTCCTGTCGCTGATGCTTCCGCTTACAAACAGTTTGGCAATTCGGTTGCCGTTCCTGCAATACAAGCTACTGCAAAAAAAATTATAGATTTAATTTTAACATAAAGAACGAGTAAATAATAAGTTGGTCAAAATGTAAAGTCGAACTTATTCGACAAAGGCGTTGATAATCATTGGTTTACGCAGTTCGTTGAATTCATGACGTGCGCAATAGAGTTTGATACTAAACAAGCGTAATAAAGTTTGCGAAAACCCGACAGGTTTAAAAGTGAATAACCCTCGATGCAATCGGGGGTAGTGTGCAGGAACATTTGCTACAAACCCGAAGGGTTTGAATGTGATAATAATCCAAAGGACGTTAAAATTCAAACCCTTCGGGTTTAATTGCCCTATTCGCGCGCGCCGATTACATCGAGGGTTATTCACGTTTAAACCCTTCGGGTTTTTCGCAAACATTAATCCGCATCTTTGGTATCAAACTCTATTGCGCATGACATAAATTCGATGGTACATTTTAATCAACTTAAATTTTAAGCGTTACCAAGAATACAAATTTATTCCTATCTCGTTACCAGCCTGTTATGTTTTGGTAATTAGAGCTAAAAATTCCTCAAGCACGTAAAATATGATAACAGGAAATAAGGGAGAATGGAGTGAAATATACGCTTTGTTTAAATTACTTGGCGATAAACAATTATTCGTAGGAGATGCCAACCTCAACAAAGTAGAAGAATTGTTTTATCCTATCATAAAAATCATTCGCAGTGAGATAGGTGGACATTTTGAATATCAAATAAGTGGAGATTTAGTCATCATTTCAAACGGAAAAGAAGAATTAAGAATACCCATAGAGACCTTTATTGAGCAAGCGGCAAAAGTATTATCCAAAATAAAAAGCTCAACGGGTGCTTTTAGTATTCCAGAAACGGAGGCTTTTATGACCGCCATAAATTGTCAATCTTTAAAAGCAAAATCAACATCTAAAACGGATATTCGTATAGTCATTTACGACCAAAGAGTAAATCAATCTACCGAGTTAGGATTCAGTATAAAATCTCAATTGGGTGGTGAAGCAACGCTCTTGAATGCTGGCAAAACGACAAACTTCATCTATCGTATTAATGATTTTAACTTAAATTCAACTGAAATAGCCTCAATAAACGCCATTGATACTAAAAGTAAAATAAAAGATAGAATTGAAGCTATTCGAACAAAAGGCGGAGGTCATCTAACATTTGTAACACTCGAACAGGATGTTTTTAAAAATAATTTGGTGCTCATCGACAGTCTATTACCACACATAATAGGAGAAATACTGAAAACATTTTTTACCTCGAATTTGAGTTCTGTTAAAGACTTAACTGCTAATATCAATAATAAAAATCCCTTAAATTACGATTTACAATTTTCTCATACCTTTTATGAGTACAAAATTAAACGCTTCTTAACAGATGTAGCTTTGGGTATGACACCCTCAAAAGTATGGACTGGGATTTATGATGCCACTGGTGGCTATTTAATTGTAAAAGAAAATGGCGATATTTTATGTTACCATATTTACAACCGCAATCAATTTGAAGATTATTTGTTCACAAACACCAAACTTGAAACTGCCAGTAGTTCAAGACATGATTTTGGTAAAATTTATGAAACTGACGGGCAATTTTACTTCAAACTTAACTTGCAAGTTCGATTCAAATAGGTAATAATGTCTAAATATGATACCTATATTAAGTCATCGGTGTTTCAATTCTGTCTCTCGTTACAAAACGATTCTACCATTGTATCTTAGATTTACGAAATCTTAAAGATTTCGTAAATCTGTTTAGCACTTTTCTATGTTGCTATCAAAATTAGATATAAAAAATCCGTGTAAATCCGTTTTATCCGCGTTGTCCGTGTTCCTAAGTAGGTAGATGTAAATAATCGATAATTCTATTTTTCATAATATACTGATAATAAATACATTACAAGTCGTACATCGTACATCTATTATCATACATCTACTTATTAGATTATCGAAAATTTTAATAAAAGGATTACACACCATCAAAACGCGCTGGGTAAACCTTTTATTTTCCAATAGAACAGCTACTGAAAACTAAGAAAACTAAAATTTGTTATACCTTCGCTGCCCAAAAGCAAATAGGATAATAACGGGTCAATATTGTAAATTATCCATTATCCATTATCCATTATCCATTATCCATTATCCATTATCCATTATCCATTATCCATTAAAATATGGCTTTATTCAATATTAATCTCCAATCGGGAACGGTTGAAAAAAACAAAGATATTATCGTAGGTATTGACTTGGGTACAACCAATTCGTTGGTGGCGTATATGAAAGAAGGTGCGCCCGTCTGTGTGGCTGGAAAAAACGGAAAAAATACGCTTGTGCCGTCTGTTTTGCATTTTGATAGTAATGAGGGTACTTTGGTAGGCGACGCCGCGAAGGAAAAGCTGATAACTGACCCGCAAAACACCATATACTCCGTCAAACGCCTTATGGGTAAGAGTTTTAAAGATGTGCAAGGCTTTGAAAACTACTTTGGATATAGCGTGATTGATTCGCCCGATGCAGAAAGTTTGGTCAAAATTAGGGTAAAAGATAGGTTTTATTCGCCCATCGAGCTATCAAGTTTAATATTGAAAGAACTGAAACAGCGCATCGAAACTGTCTTAGATGTAATGGTCTCAAAAGCGGTGATTACCGTCCCCGCCTACTTCAACGATGCCCAACGGCAAGCCACGCGCGATGCAGGAAAACTTGCGGGATTGGACGTATTGCGTATTATCAACGAACCAACAGCGGCAGCATTGGCATACGGCTTAGATAAAAAAAATGCCCAAACTATTGCCGTTTTCGACCTCGGCGGCGGCACGTTTGATATATCTATTTTGAGTATTCAAGACGGTATATTTGAAGTATTATCTACAAATGGCGATACTTTCCTCGGCGGTGATGATTTCGACCGCGCGATTATGGATTACTGGATTAAAGAAAACAATATCTCTAATGATTTGATTATCAACAATAAAGAATTTGGTCAAGCCTTGCGTTTGGCTGCAGAGAAGGCAAAAAAGGCTTTAAGTACTGAGGGGGTGGCTGTGTTTCGGATTTCGGATTTCGGATTTCAGGATATAATCAAAAGTGACTTGCATATATCTTTAGAGACATTTAACAATTTGATACAACCGTTTATTGATAAAACTTTGACGTGTTGCAAAAATGCCCTTGCCGATGCCAAATTAAAAGTGTCCGATATTCAAGAAGTGGTCATGGTAGGCGGCTCAACCCGCGTGCCTTTGGTCAAAAAATCAGTGGCTGACTTCTTCGGGAAACAGGTGCATAATAGCCTTAATCCTGATGAAGTTGTGGCTTTGGGTGCAGCTATCCAAGCTGATGTGTTGGCGGGTAATCAAAAAGACATATTGTTGATTGATATTACACCCTTGTCGCTCGGTATCGAAACCGTAGGCGGTTTGATGGACGTGATTATTCCGCGCAACTCCTCTCTCCCAACTAAGGCAGGACGACAATACACAACCTCTATTGATGGTCAAAAAAACCTGAAAGTGGCGGTTTTTCAAGGCGAGCGCGATGTGGTGCAGCACAACCGCAAATTGGGCGAGTTTATACTGAAAGGTATCCCGCCGATGCCCGCAGGTTTGCCTAAGATTGATATTGCTTTTTACTTAGATGCCGATGGCATATTGCGCGTAAAAGCCACCGAATTACGCTCCAATGTGGTGCAAGAGGTGACAATGCGCCCCAGCTACGGCATCAGCGACGAAGAAATGGCGATGATGTTGATTGATTCTATTCAAAACGCCAGTAGCGATATGACCATTCGCGCCCTACAAGAAGCACGGAATGAAGCCAATGCCGTAGTCTTAGCATCCGATAAATTTTTGAAGCAAAATGCTACTATTTTATCCCATGAAGAGAAAACTATGACCCAAGACCTGACTGCAAAACTGCAAGCTACTATCGCGGGTACAGATAAAGATGCCATCAATGCCGCAATGGAAGCCTTGAATACTTATACCTCGCCCCTCGCCCACCGCGCTTTGGATTATAATATTACGGAGGCGTTGCAAGGGAAGAAGATTTAGTAAGAAGTAGGCAATAGGCAGTAGGCATATCGGCAAGAGTTTAGTAAACCGATTTTATATTTTTTTTGAAAAAAAATATAAAATCGGTTTACTAAACTCGGTTTACCGCTTACTCTGTTTCATTTTTCAAACACATCACTACTATATCATGCAAAAATTCATCAATCCAAACGACCAAAGCGGGGAAAAAACGCGGGAAACGCTTAGGCGTTGGGTGGCTGAGCGTTTGCAACTGAACAGTTTCGATAGCGTGACTATTCAAGAACACGTTTGTAATGACCCGGGTTGCTTGCACGCGGAAACGGTTTTTAAGGTTAAAAATAGGGAGGGGGTCGCTTTGTATAAAGTTGCCAAACCGTTGGTGTATGTGAGGAAATGGGATATTGAGGGGATGCAATTGGTGAAGCGTTTATAGTTACCAACGATTTCGCATATGAACATTGTGGTGGCATCCGCAGGGCGATCGAAATCGCCCGCTATTGATTTTTACCATAGCTACCATCAATAGGGGGCGATTTCAATCGCCCTGCGAGATGCAAATACATCAAATTCTCTCCGAAACTTGATGTAATAAACTCCTTAATCTCCAAAAAAGAAAACCTCCGAGCTATGACAACTCGAAGGTATCCCAACACAAACTCCTAAGGATTCAAAGATTAACCTATTCTAAAAAAATTATATGCTTTATGTATATGTTAAATCGTTTTTGGAACAGCCTCTATCTGCGTTTCGTTTTGCTACCGCCACCGTCAAGGGTCATCAAATAACCCAAACCGATACCAAAGCCTTGATTGCGCACTTTCGCACCTACCACAGGCACTTCGTACACATCTTGGAAACTGCGGTTATAACGCGCATCTATGTAAAAATTGCCATTGCCAACGGGTACGTTCATCCCCACGCCAGCGATACCGCCGACCTCAAAACGCTTATAGTTTTGTGAAGACATATTGATAGCCGTTTTATTGACATTAATATCAATCAATAGTTTTAGTGAAGATGATATTTCACCACTCATCGCATAGCCCAAATTTGCGCCACCCATTGCGTAGAAATGTACCCCCTCAGTATTTCCCAATGTATATTTGATAGCCAAAGGCATATCCACGTATTTCACAACCGTAGTAGCACGTGCACCAACGGGTAAGTTCAAGCCAAAAAGCGTCAAATCTTGACCAATATTGGTTTTGAAACCTTTTTCGGTGTAGTTCAGTTCGGTGTGGAAAGCGATATTATCCGTCAGACCGACATTAGCAACCAAACCCACAGACGGTGTAGAGATGGTATTAAAATCTAAAGCGGAAGATAGGTCTGGAGACACAACATTTTGCCACATCATACCAGCGCGTGCGCCAATAGCCATGTTTTGAGCGAAAATAGTAGCCGTTGAAATAA
>JAYVKQ010000453.1:0-16742 GCA_043768285.1 Saprospiraceae bacterium
GAAAAACGTTTAATCGGATTCCACAATCCAATGTCCCTTCTATGGACAGTCATAGCGAGTTTTTTAATGGTGGGTTCAGTTATCAAGTATTAGGCAATACTTTTATTACTTTTTCCTATAATTCTGAAAATGGTTTAAACCGCATTTGGCGGTCAACGGATAGAGGGAGAAACTGGACAAAAGGCGAAGAATTTGACGGGGGTGATCCTTTCGTACCGCGTTACTCCTTTTATGATGCTAATAATGGTATGATGCTCAGGGGGCATACTTCTGGAACAACCAATTCTTACTATACACATGATGGCGGCGCGACTTGGCAGGAAGGCAATATGCCGCCCGGTCAAAATACCTTTATGCTCAATCTTATTCCAAATACCCAAACCATGTTGTCGGTTTTCTTAGATACTAAAACCCAAATGCAGTATTCAATGGCTACTAATGATTTGGGCAAAACATGGCACTCACGCAAGGATATTCAAAAATACGAACTCGATACGGTATTCGCTTCTCTTGGCGTACCAACACTTGTTTATACACTCGGCGATGTAGTGGACAATTATACCGCTTGGGCAAAATTTGGACGTGATGGTTTATATCGTTACGAAAGCACTACCCCATTGGCGCAGGAAATCCCCGATTTGGATTTAGAAATCAAAGCCGATAACGACGGTTTGCCACTCTATGGCTACGTCAAATATACCCTTTCGGTCAGAAATCGTGGTATGACTGCCGCTACGGGCGTAAAAATCAATTGGCTACCACCTTATAATCGTACACCCAATGCGGGAAGTCCATATGCCTATGTATCAGCCTATGCCGATAAAGGACGCTACGATTCATGGAATGGCGTTTGGGACATCGAAAAATTAGACGCAGGCGCAATCGGCACAGCTTCTTTCCATCTATTTGTTTTGGATAATAAAAAAGCTGTTATACAAACCGCACAAGTAATTGCGTGTAATGAAATGGATGTGGACTCATCGCCCAATAATATGGTTGGCGCAGCCAAAGAAGACGATGAAATAGGTTATACAGCACAAGCCAGCATCGCGGACCTAATAAATAATGCACAACATATTACGAAAACAGACCAGTTAGCATTGACCGTTAGCCCAAACCCAACATCTGATTTATTGAATATTGCCATTAATAATACGACTGATTTTGAATGGTCAGTAAGGGTTATCAACACGGTTGGTCAAACAGTATTTTCTCAAACGGGACAATATAGTAATACCTTAAATGTAGATGTTAAAAATCTACCAAATGGCTTATATATCGTTGATTATCAATCAGATGGGTTAAAAAAAACGGAGCGTGTTTTGGTGCGGCATTGATAAAAATTGATTGAAAATACTGAGGGGTAGCGGTTTAGTAAACTGATTTTTATTTTTTTCAAAAAAATAAAAATCAGTTTACTAAACCTACTCACGAATGTGTTTTAATAAAGAATTTACGCTAAATAAGGTTAGGGTAAGCGTGAAATACTGAGGGGGTGCACCCTTTTGGTTTTCACGCTTTTTGTTGTTATATTCATTAACTAAATTATTAAAAAAATGAAAAAAACCAAACTACTTCTACTCTTTATGAGCATCACTTATATGCTTGATGCTCAAACACCCAGCAATTTGTGGACACCACAAGGCATTGGTCTTTTGCCAAAAGACCATGATATATTAGCTATGTCCATCGTCAATAAAGATGTCGTATGGGCTTTAGCTGACAGTACCTATACTATCCCAATGCCGACAGCGCACGTTGCAAAAGTATTAAAAACGACCAATGGGGGTGCAACATGGCAACTTTATCGCGTTGTAGAAACCCCTGGACTTGTTGGGCTTGATATTCATGCCATTGATACTTCCGTAGCGTTTATCACCGCACAAAAACCCAATAGCCTAACTGGAAATGCTGTTTTTAAAACAACAGATGGCGGTAATACATGGGTGTCGAAATATGAAGACTATGCGGCATCCAGTTGGGTTCGTTTTTTTGATGCTAAAAACGGCATTATATGGAATAGACATCGCTATGCCCTTACCACGGATGGCGGTAATACTTGGGGCGCAGCAAATCTCGCTGGCTATTTGAATACAGAAGGTCATGCTTTTGCCGCAGGTTCTAATTCATGCGCCGTCGTGGGTGATTCTATTTGGGCAGGCACTACTATTTCGCGCATTGTTTTTAGCCCCGACAAAGGCACGACTTGGCAATTTCAAGATTTACGCCCTATTGCATTTTTTGGCGATAAGGTCTATATTATTTCGATAGCTTTTAAGGATGCCCGCAATGGATTGGTACTGGGTTGGAACTCAAATTCTGCGACTACCTATCTGGCTAAAACTACAGACGGCGGTAAAACATGGGTGCAAACACCCAGTTATCCCTTCACTTTCGGCTCAAATATAGAATTTATAAAAGGCACAACGGGTAGTTTTGTCATAACAGATAATGAGGGCTTGACAGCATATTCCACAAATTTGGGTCAATCATGGGTCAAAATAGATTCACTGCCTACCAATGCTGTGCGGTTTCTAAATGTCCAAACTGGTTGGGCTGGCAGAACAGCAAAAACAGCAGGTACGCCAAGTTTTTTCAAATGGAATGGTGGCAATATTTTAAGCTCCATTAAAGTATTAGAAGCCGAAGAAGTGGGTTTGAAAGTATCGCCCAATCCAAGTAATCGTTTTATCAATATAGAATACAATGCTGATTTTAATCCAACAAGTTTGACGATATATGACGCTTCTGGCAAGCGGGTTTTCGAGCAAAAAGGCTTATCAAAATCCACGCAAACTATTGATATTCAGTCGCTTGCAAATGGTGTGCATCTTGTACAATTGCGCAGCACTGAGGGCTATGTTTCTAAGAAAATTGTGGTGCAGCATTGAGTTTCCAAAATATGTTTTTTGACAATTGTAGGAGTAAAGGGCAACCCGTGCCACCGCTTCGAAGCGGTGGCATGGGTTAAACCCCAATATCTATTAATTGACTTTTAGTTTCAGTATATTTTCAATAACAAATCATTTATGTATAAGCCATGACCCCCTCAGTATTTTACATCTAAATTGACTATAACTTTAACCAAGTTGGGAACTTTGTTAAAGTTGTGCTTAAACAAAATGTCATTTTTCGCAAAAAAAATTAGCGTAGTATTGATTAAGGTAAGTATGAAATAACCTTATTTATAAAGCATTTTAAAAAATCAGATTACTATGAAAAATCTATTAAAAACAGTGTGTTATTATATTTTTTTGATACCCGCTACCCTTTTTGCACAGGAAAATTGGGTAGGATGTTCTCAAAAAATACCCATCAAAACCTACGAAGGGCATCGCTTTCGGTTGCAGGCTGCTGTACGTGCCGAAATCGAAGATGATAGTGCATGGACAGGTATTTTTTTGCGGGCTGATAAGCAAGGCGGGTTTGGCTTTTTTGACAATATGCAAGACCGCCCTATTCGTAATCGCTCATGGAAAACCTATATGATAGAGGGTACAATTGATACAAATGCCTATCAATTGGTATTTGGCATCGTTTGCGTTTATAATGGCAAATTCTTTCTTGATGATGTCAAATTAGAGATTGAAACCACAAAAGGCTCTTGGCAAACGATGTTTTCAACAGATTTTGAAAACAATAGCAACAATTTTGTGCAAAGTGTTCAACGTGTTGATAGAGGTTTCAATACGCTCTACAAAGCCGAAATAGTGAGCGGACAAGCCGCTACGGGGGATAAATGTTTAGTCATTAAAGGTGAAAAAGTACCCAATTATGGCGTTAATAATAAAGTTGGTAAATATGCTGATGTGAACGGCATAAAACTCTACTACGAAATCTATGGTGAAGGACAACCTTTGGTTGTTATGCATGGTAACGGTGGGTCCATAGAAGATGCCTCAACCCACTATCCAGAGCTAATCAAAAAATATAAGGTCATTGCCATAGATAGCCGTGGGCAAGGTCGGTCAAATGATACGGATAAACCATTGACCTATGACCTTATGGCAAGTGATGTTAAGTTATTATTAGACCAATTGGGCATAGATTCCGTCTATATCTGGGGGCAAAGTGATGGTGCTATTTTGGGGCTTTTATTGGCAATGGACTATCCCAAAAAAGTTAAAAAAGTATTGGCATTTGGGGCTAATATTCAACCCGATAGCAATGCCCTCTTTTCATGGGCTATCAATTCTGATGCAAAAAAAATAAAAACCGAAACCAATGAAAAAAAACGAAAATTATTGGTGTTGATGCGGGATTATCCAAATATTCCTTTCTCAAAATTGGGTCAAATTAAAGCACAAGTCTTGATTATGGCGGGCGATAGAGATGTTATATGTCCCGAGCATACGCTAAAGCTATTTCAACATATTCCGAATGCGCATATGTGCATAATACCAGGTGCAACGCATGGCGCATCGTGGGAAAAACAAGCCCTTTTTATGCAATTACTAAATGACTTTTTTGAAAAACCATTTGAAATGCCTACAACCGAAGATTGGTATAAGGAGTAAGCTCACAATACTGAGGGGGTAAGCCCTTTTAGTTTTCACACTTTTGTATGTACATTAATTAACCAAAGTAACAAGTAGATAATAAATTGG
This sequence comes from Saprospiraceae bacterium, assembly GCA_043768285.1. Taxonomy (GTDB): domain Bacteria; phylum Bacteroidota; class Bacteroidia; order Chitinophagales; family Saprospiraceae; genus JAAFJT01. Next base: position 4,608 of record JAYVKQ010000453.1, read on the forward strand.
TCGAATTGAAGAACTTAAATCCTGAAAGGATTAAATATGAATAGGACAATAAATGAATAGAGCCATTAACTCCGAAGGAGTTGAATACCAATTGTTTAGCAATTTATATTTAACTCCTTCGGAGTTGTTGCTGCTACTTGTTTGATGCTCTATTCATATTTAATCCTTTCAGGATTTACGTTCATTAATTCGACTAAGTTATATTATTACTGGTTACAAACTCATTTAAAATCATGAAAAAAAACCTTTTACTCTCTTGTTTATTACTTGCAATCCATCCCTTTTTACAGGCGCAATGGAAACAGACCTCAATAGGCATCAATGCCCCTTCTGTCAGCAACGTCGTTAAAAATGGTAATCAATTGTGGTTAGGTACTATCAGCGGAGGCATATATCTATCCACCAATAATGGCACATCTTGGACAAATAAAGGCTTAGTAGAGGCAGAAATATTGAATATTGTTGCCGACGGCAATCAAATGGTCGTAGGCGGATACAATGGGTTATGGATGTCGAGTGATAGTGGTAATACATGGGCCAAGAAGCCACTTACCAAAGTCGTCTATGCCGTTGCTATTAAAGGTTCACAGATTTTTGCTGGCACAAGTACAGGTATGTTTTTATCAACCGATAATGGTAATAGCTGGACTGAGGTAAGCATTGGGTGGTCTAACAAACTTGTCAATAACATCCTACTTTGGGATAATAAAGTATATGCGATGACTGGAGGCGCAGGTATTTTATTTTCGAGTAACGGCTTAGATTGGGCAAGTTCGGTTATTGGCTTAACAAATAGAAATGTATATAGTATGATTGTTAAAGACAGCGTGCTATTCGCTGGCACGGCGGGTGGTTTATTCAAATATAACACAACCGCCCTCAGTTGGTCTCCCGTTAATGTGGGTGCTTCAGTCAATGCCTATTCATTGAGTGCCAATAGTACGCATATTTTCCTTGGCTCTTTTTCTAATGGTGTATATGTCTCTAAAGATAATGGTGTAACTTGGGCAGCTTCAAATTTAGGCTTAACCAATAAACGCTATGCTACCGTTTCTCCTATCGGTAATACAACATTTGTAGGAACAGACGGGGGCGGTTTATCCATCTCAACCGATAATGGGACGACATGGAAAACCTCTAATGACGATTTTATATCTCCTACCCGCATAGCCTTTTGGCGGTTGGGTCGAAACTCTACGCAGCGGCTTGGGGCAATGGCATCTATTCATCAACCAATAATGGTACAAAATGGGACTATGCTTCTTCGGGTTTAACTGTTGTAGATAAACACGTTATTGTAAATAAAGATAATATATTGTTCACCAGTACTTATGGCGCGGGTATATTCAAATCAACGGACAATGGCGCAACTTGGACAGCTGCTAATGCAGGCTTGGGCAACCTTTTTGTGCAACAAATTATTGTTGTTAAAAATACCTATCTACTCGCTGCCACCAACGCAGGAGGCATTTATAAATCAACGGACAATGGCACTACTTGGCGGCAGGTTTATACAGGACCTGGTACAAACACGAGCGTCAATTGTCTGGCGGCAGGAACCAATACTCTTTGGGCAGGAGGGAGTGCTTCCATCGGTATTTTGCTCTCTACAAATGATGGAGAAATGTGGACTTCGGTGCGCAATGCAGGCTGGCAAACGGCAAACATTATCAGCATAACCGCCAAAGGTAATACCGTTTTTGCAGGTTCAAACTCTGCCATAGGCATTGCTACGTCTTCCGATAATGGGCAAAATTGGACATATGTGAATACAGGTTTGAAATATTCCTTTATTCAAGCACTCACAACCGTTGGCAATAGCGTGGTGGCAAGTACAGATTTCGGCGTTTTTATTACCAATAATAATGGTGTTTCATGGACAGAAGCCAACACGGGCTTAGTGCAAAAACTCGTTCTCAGTTTTTTAACCTACGACAATCATTTGTGGGTCGGCACTTTTGGCGGCGGTGTTTGGAAACGCCCGCTATCCGAACTCAATTTGGTGAATAGCGTCAAAGATATTGCAGAAACGCCTTTAACCATATACCCCAATCCAGTTGGGCAATTTTTAAACATAAAAGAATTGGATAGTAAAAAGAAAATATCTATCTACAATATCAATGGGCAACTGATTGATAATCAATATCTTATTCAGAATAATCGCCTTGATGTCAGTGCTTTACAACAAGGGAGTTATATCCTCAAATTGGAAGATGATAAGACGATTATGACGGGGAAGTTTGTGAAGTTATAGTATAAAAAGCTAAAAATACTGAGGGGGTGCTTGATGCACCCCCTCAGTATTTTCAATACATCAATACTCATTTATTTGAACGACAATGCCACATCAAGATGCTAATTCTGACTCACTTGTACTTTTTGCCATAAAATATTTTACAAAGGCATAGATAACAATAGCGGTTAAAACAGCCGTTAAGAAACCAAAAAGTGGCACCATGATAGCGGTGTATATCATCAAACCAACATGAAACTTGCTATTCATACCCAAAACCTCTTTAACTTCATGGGCTTTGACCATGCCTGTAGCTACATACAATAAAATGCCGCCTATACAAGCCATTGGCACTTGCTCCAAATAATAGGCTAAAAAAGCGGCTAAAAGAAGTTTAAAAGCAAATTTAGCAACACCAGCCAAAGGCGAAACAGCACCCAGACGAATATTCACTGCTGTGCGAGCCAACGCGCCCGTATGTGGAAAACCATTAAAAAGTGGCGTAAAAATATTAACCAAGCCTTGACCCCAAAGTTCTTTGTTAGGGTTGAAAGGCTGTCCAGTATTTTTAGCCAAACGGTCTGCCATACGCGAGCATAAAAGGCTTTCGACGGCTGCCACAAAATAAATAGCCACCGCAAAATATATTAAATCGAAAATAACCGTACTTGTCCAAGCATCAGGCATAACAGGCGGCGTGATAACCCAAAAATTGGTTGGAATACTACCATACTTATCTTTTATCAAAATCAAACCTTTATCCGCCCAAAAAGTAGAAGCGGCAATAAAACCAAACGCTAATGCAATAAGAGGTCCTGGTATAAAAGTGGACACTTTAATGAGCGTTTTACATATTGCAAAGGTGATAAGGGCTAATATAACAGCATAAATATTAGCCGAACCAATATTAGCCCCTATTTTTGAAATTTGGTCAAAAAAACCATACCCTAATTTTTCTTTTAAACCTAATATTTCACCCATTTGAGACATAGCAATCACGACAGCAATGCCAATAGTGAAGCCTACTACAATAGAGTGGGGTACTTTTTCAATGACTTTACCCAATTTGAATATGCCACTCAACATCAACATGACTCCTGCTACAAAAGAAGCCAGTACCAAAAAGCTATGCGAATAGGTCGCCATCAAGCCCCCAATGATGGGAATATAAGCGGCAGTAGGTCCATATACTTGGTATTTTGAACCACCAAACAGCGCACCCAATAAACCTGCTATTGCCCCACCGACAATGCCCTGCTCTGGACGCAAGCCCGATGCCATAGCAAAGCCCATTGCTAAAGGTATGGCTACCATCGCTACAATAAGCCCTGCGGTGAGGTCTTTTGTAATATTTAAAGTCAAATTACCTTTACTCAAATCTTCATACCTGCCGTCATTGGGGTTCAGATAAAGTTTTAATGTATCTAAAATTGATTCCGATTTATTCTGATTATTATTCATATTCGTTACGAAACTTTGATAGTTTGATTTAATATATGTTCTTTTTCAAGCAGGGTTTCATTTTCTAAAAACTGGACTTCACCTGTTTCTAATTGATACATTGCGCCTACAATATCAATATCACCGTCCTCAATCATACCCCTCAGTATGGGGCTTTGCCGCAGGATAATTTCGATATTATGGACAACATTGAGCCTTGCAACATTATTTACAAAGGTTTTATTATCCGCATTTCTGTCATATTTGGTTTCTTCTTCGTGCGCAATAGCTAAGCGAATATGGTCAAGCAATTGGTTCAAATTATCCAATTGAAAATCTGCGCAAGCACCCTTAACTGCACCGCAGCTTGTGTGACCCATAACTATAATTAGCTTTGAACCTAAATACTTGCAAGCATATTCCATACTACCAATTGCATTTTCGCTGGCTACATTACCCGCTAATCGGATACTGAATATATCGCCTAAGCCTTGGTCGAAAACCAATTCGGGTGAAATGCGCGAATCGCTACAACTCAATATCGCTGCAAACGGAAACTGAGTTTCAGCAGTTTCGCTGACCGTTTGCATGAAATTGCGATTTACCCGCAGATTGCTCAAAAAGCGTTGGTTACCTTCTTTTAGAAAATCAAAGGCTTTTGCAGGAGTCATAGACCGCCGTGTTTCCCAATAATGTGATTTCATATAGAGAATTTATTGATTAGCATAGTTGCGCACATCTATTTAATTCGCAACTCGGGCTATCGAGGTGAATTAAAACGCCTACGCTTCGTACAATTTTACCACTATGTAAAGGTGATAAAACAGTATGACAGAACGTATTAAGCACATACATGATGTACTTAAAAGCGTAACAATAAAAATGTGATGACGAGAGAAATTAAGCCTCCGGCGGTGGGCTTTCGAGGTTAGTACATTTATTGTCAAAAATAAAGACTATATGGTAGCAATAATTTTTAAGTCTATTGGCATTTCGGTTCAAGTATAGGTTAATTGCACAGAGGTTTTCTTTATCTTTTTCTTCTTTGTTTTCGTCTTTTTCTTCCTTACTTTCCTCTTCTTTTTCTTCTTTATTTTCGTCTTGTTTTTCTGTATTATTTTGTTCAAATACAAATATTTTCTCTTTAATGATAAGAGAAAGATGGTCGCCACCAAAAATGAGCAATGCAGTGAGCAAGAATATAAATCGTAAAACTTTAGACATTGTTTTGATTTTCATTATGCATTGAATCTGCAATAACAGACAAATATATGAAAATTATTGGTCTAATTCTTAGTTCTACTTTTTATCTTAATATTTTGACAAAAAATTCATGACGTCCGTAGGCTCCCCCTCAGTATTTACAACCCGTCAATACCCGTAACCGTCGTATATTTAAACGACAATTTCTTATCTGGATTGACAATTTTAAACGCGGATTGCATCGCCAAAGTGCCTTCGTGGAAGCCGCATAATATCAATTTCAACTTGCCAGCATAGGTGTTGATATCGCCTACTGCAAATATGCCTTTTACGCTTGTCGAATAGTCAAAAGTATTGACTTCGATGGCGTTTTTATCTATATTCAGACCCCAAGCGGCAATAGGACCCAATTTAGGTGACAAGCCGAAAAGGGGTACAAAATGGTCGGTTTTTTGTCGAATTTCGCCTACTACATCGTGTTTTATCACCACTTCGTTGAGTACGCCGTTGCCATTCAGCGCAACGACTTCCGACTGCGTGATGACCTTGATTTTACCCGCTTCTTTGAGATGGAGGACTTTCTCAACACTGTCGAGAGCACCTCTGAATTCATTTCGACGATGGATAAGAGTAAGTTCCGACGCGACTTCCGCGAGATAGATAGACCAATCAAGCGCAGAGTCGCCGCCGCCCGCGATGACGACTTTCTTTCCACGATATAGTTCGGGGTCTCGTATGATGTATTCAACGCCCCTGTCTTCATAATCTGCAAGGTTGGATATAGGTGGTTTCCTCGGCTCGAACGAACCCAAGCCGCCTGCGATGCAGATAACGGGTGCACAGATGGTAGTGCCGCGATTTGTTGTAAGGATAAAGCTGCCATTGTTCAGTTGTTCGATAGTGTCTGCCCTTTCCCCATACGTGAAGGTGGGTTTAAAAGGCTCTATTTGCTGCATTAAATTTTTGACCAAATCACCCGCCAATATGGCGGGGTAGCCCGGTATATCGTATATCGGTTTTTTCGGATATATCTCCGTCAATTGCCCACCTGCTTGTGGTAGGGCATCTACCAAATGACACCGCATTTTCAACAATCCTGCCTCAAAAACCGTGAATAAACCTACGGGACCCGCCCCAATAATCAGAATATCTGTTTGTATCATATATAGTTGTGTATTGCAACGCTCTATGAATTTGACATTTTTTTAAATAGTCAAATCTTGCGTCTTGAAAACTCGTTATAAAATATGCGCAAAATTAAGCATTTCAATAGAGAATATTATTTATTTGATGTATTTTTGTAATAATCATTTTTTGTAGCTAAACGAATAAGTTATTTAAAAAGTAGCGTAGCTACGGCATTTCGGTAGAGTTACAAAAAATAAATTATTAAAAAGTGGCGTAGCTACGGCATTTCAGTATTTTGCTTATCTCCTCTAACTCAGATTAGTTTAGTTTAGAATACATCTAAACAAAAGGTATCAAAAATAAGCATTTATAAAACACTGATAACCATATACTTAGCACACTCAAATAAGCACCCCCTCAGTATTTTGACCCATTTTTAAGAATGTTGATAAAAATTATAGAACAAAACATATATTTACAGTATTATAATTTCCATAAAAGCCAGTTAGTATTTACATTTGCGAAATTTTTATAAATAGATACTATATTTATGCAAGGATTAACGACATATTTTCCGATATTGGTGACAATGGGTTTGGCGGTGGGTTTCATCGTTTTCACGATGGTGACAACGCATATTATTATGCCGTGGTTGTCGCCTAAAAACAAATCATCGGTGAAAGACCAGATATTTGAATGTGGTATCCCAAGTCAAGGCAACGCACGTACACCGTTTTCTATCAAATATTTTTTGGTAGCGGTGCTGTTTGTATTATTTGACGTGGAGGTCATTTTCATGTATCCGTGGGCGGTCAATTTCAGACAATTGGGTCTTTTTGGCTTGTTAGAAATGTTCTGTTTCATCGCCGTATTCCTCATCGGCTTTTTCTATATTTTGAAAAAAGGAGCTTTAAATTGGGATAAATAAATCAAATTAAGACGATTTCAGATTTAAAATTCCAGATTTCAAGGTACTTATTCCTGAAATCTGAAATTTAAAATCTGAAATTTGAAATCAAAAATTATGGCAACAACATCAATAGATATTAGACCCGAAAATATGCCCGCAGGGTACCAAGGCGAAGGTTTTTTTGCAACAAATTTGAGCAAAGCCGTAGGGATGGCGCGTAAAAATTCGTTGTGGCCTCTCCCCTTTGCGACCTCATGCTGCGGTATCGAATTTATGGCAACTATGGCTGCCACCTACGACCTTGCACGCTTCGGTATGGAGCGATTGAGTTTTTCGCCCCGCCAAGCAGATTTGCTGATTGTGGCGGGTACTATTTCTAAAAAATTAGCACCCGTGTTGCGTCAAGTTTATGAGCAAATGGCAGAACCAAAGTGGGTGATTTCGATGGGCGCGTGTGCCTCAAGTGGAGGTATATTTGATAGCTATTCCGTGTTGCAAGGCATTGACCGTGTTATTCCCGTAGATGTGTATGTACCAGGCTGCCCACCAAGACCAGAGCAATTATTAGATGCTATTATAAAGGTACAAGAAATGACGCATAACGAAAGTATTCGCCGCCGCGACTCGGACGAGTATAAGGCATTGCTGGCAAGTTATGGTTTAGAATAATCAAATTGCTGTATTGTTAAATTGTTGAATTGCATTTTTAGGGTAGTTCAATCAAGCCAATACAGCAATATAACAATACAACTATTTAACAATACAGCTATATATGCACTCAAATATCGCCCATCCGCAAGCAAAGTATATCACGCCCGACATCGAAGCGTTAAAAGCAAACGTTGAAGCCCAACTGAAGCAACGCTTTGGGGATAGTTTTATATCATCTACTATTGATTACGATTTTCCTGTTTTTACGGTCAAAAAAGACGTGGTGATAGATGTCTTAGAAATGCTTTACCACGATACCGCGTTTGAATTCAAGTTTTTGACAACCTTATGTACGTCTCATTATCCGCATAGAGAAGGTGCTGAATTTGAATTGATGTATCAATTGCATAACTTGCAAAGCAATTGGCGTATCCGCATCAAATGTACGTTGCCAAAAGAGGATGTGACTGTTCGTTCAGCGACATCCATATTCCGCACAGCCAACTGGATGGAGCGTCAAGAGTTTGATTTCTTCGGCGTTCAGTTCGAAGGGCATCCAAATTTGAAACGTATTTTGAATATGGATCAAATGAATTATTTCCCAATGCGAAAGGAATATGCTATGGAAGATGGACAACGAGAGGATAAAGATAATTCGTTTTTTGGAAGATAAAAACGTTTAAAATACTGAGGGGTCTATTAAAAAGCTGTAAAATGAGTAGTATTCAATATATCAAAGATAATAATGGTAAAATAGCATATGCTGTTGTTCCCATTGATATTTGGGAGAACACCGTTTCCCAAGTTAATGAAACAGCTGCGCAATATTCAAAAACAGAAAAACCCTTTGATTTAATGGATTACTATGGAATGATTTCTATTGATATGCCTAACGAACAATTATTTGATGAACTAAATCAATTAAGAAGTGAATGGGACAGAAATATTTAATTGATACAAATGTTGTTATTGGTATTTTGAAAGGGGCTATTCCACGTCAAAATCTTTCAAAATTGTCGAAAATCCAAGTAACTGAGTTTATCATATCAACTATTGTTAATATAGAAACACTTGGGTTTTATGCAATTCCAATTGATGAAAGAAGGCAAGCTGAACGTTTTTTATCCAAAGCTACCATATTATATATAGATAAGGAAATTGAACAAAAAGCGATAGAGATTAGACAGAAAAAGAAAATGAAATTAGGTGATGCAATTATCGCAGCCACTGCCTTAATTCATGATTTAATAATCGTTACGCGAAATGAAAGTGATTTCTATGGATTAGGTCTGACGATTTATAATCCTTTTAAATAAGAAATATATTAAAGTTTAATTAAACCCTTTTATATCATTTAAAAAATCAAACCTATGAAAACCTACATTATCGCTATTTTATTGGCTTTGCCGATGACACTTTTAAGTCAAACCCAATCAGAAATGAACGCACAAGCTGCCAAAGATTATGCGAAGTCAGATAAAGAATTGAACACCGTATATCAGCAAATCACAAAAAAATATGCTAAAAATACGCTGTTTATCAAGCATTTGAAAGAAGCACAATTGGCTTGGATAAATTTTAGAGATGCAGAATTCAGACGTGAATTTCCAAAATTCATGAATGGGCAAGTGGAATATGGAACAATGTTTAGCCTTGAACGCAGCACCTTTATGCAAGAATTGACAGAACAACGGACGATAACTTTGAAACGAATTTTGAAAGAAGGTCCAAGATAAGTCGAAATATAGGGCAAGTGGTTTAGGAAACTGAAATTTAAAATTTCTCAAATTTAAAATTTCAGTTTCCTAAACCGCCTACTCCACTTAAAATACTGAGGGGGTATTTCCTCCCGCAAAAAGATAAAATTTTAAGCAATATATGAACGCTACCGTTCAACAAATCGAAGAAAAAGAGTACCAGATACTCAATTTGGGTCCTACGCACCCTGCCACGCACGGCATTTTTCAAAACGTCTTGAAAATGGACGGCGAAATTATCATTGACAGTGAACCCACTGTTGGATATATTCACCGTGCTTTTGAAAAAATTGCCGAGCGCAGACCGTACAACCAAATCACAACGCTGACAGACCGCCTCAACTATTGCTCATCGCCCATCAATAATATCGGTTGGCATATGACGGTTGAGAAACTAATCGGGGCTGAAATACCGAAACGGGCGGAGTATATGCGGGTCATCATCATGGAGTTGGCGCGTATTGCTGACCATATCGTCTGTGATACCGTTATTGCCGTGGATACAGGCGCAATGACGGGTTTTCTCTACCTTTTCCAATGGCGCGAGAAGATTTACGAAATGTATGAAGAAGTCTGTGGCGCACGTTTGACAACCAATATCGGGCGCATAGGTGGCATGGAACGCGATTTCACACCTAAATTTTGGGAAAAACTTGACTATTTTTTAAAGGAGTTTCCCAAAGGTTTGAAAGAATTTGATGCCCTCGTTACCCGCAACCGTATCTTTATGGATAGGGTTATCGGAACAGGTCCTATTTCGGCAGAACGGGCGTTGAACTATGGTTTTACGGGTCCCAACCTTCGGGCAGCTGGTGTGGATTATGATGTGCGGGTAGCCAATCCCTATTGCAGTTATCAAGATTTTGAGTTTGATATTCCGATTGGACAAAGTGGTGATACTTTCGATAGATATATGGTGCGTATGGAAGAAATGTGGCAATCGCTCCGCATTATCGAGCAAGCCATTAAAAATATGCCCAAAGAAGGCGTTTTCCACGCAGATATACCCGAGTTTTACCATCCACCAAAAGAATTAGTCTATTCTCAAATGGAGGCATTGATATATCAGTTCAAAATTGTGATGGGCGAGGTAGAAGTGCCAAAAGGCGAAGTATATCATGCCGTTGAAGGGGGTAATGGCGAATTGGGTTTCTATTTGGTCAGTGACGGAGGGCGTGCGCCTTTGCGTTTGCATTTCCGCCGTCCATGTTTCATCTATTATCAAGCCTACTCCGAAATGATTAGAGGGGCGATGTTGTCGGATGCGGTTTTGGTAATGAGTTCAATGAACGTGATTGCGGGCGAGTTGGATGCTTAAAATACTGAGGGGTCTATTTTTATTAAAATTTAAAAATTCTATAAAATGGCTTACACAAATTTTAGCAATAAAGACTTGGAAGAAAAATTTGGACGGTCAATAAAAGGGTCTTATCTGTTTGCACAAAAGCCAATTCAACCCATTGAGCCGTCAAGTTGGCTTATTGAAACCATACAAAGGGGGCGCAAATTAGGGTTAGGAAGCGAAAAATCACGCTCTGAGAGGTTTGTCAATCCTGTTTTAACTGAAATGCACCATATCGAAGGTGAAACATTCGGAATTTTATCGGGTGTCAATTTGGATGTTGATATAGCGCAAGGTTTAAATGGTGAAATAGATTTTTTACTGTCTTTTAATCAAGTTGAAGACATAGTTAAATCACCTATTTTCGCTATAACAGAAGCTAAAAAAAACGAAATAGAAGCGGGAAGTATCCAATGTTCGGCACAATTAATAGCCGCTCAAATATTTAATGAAAGAGATAATTTTCATTATCCGTATTTATATGGATGTAGCACAACTGGTATTGAATGGCGTTTTATTCAAATGATTGGGAAAGACCTTTATTTTGATATTGACCGCTACTCAATTTATGAATTACCACAATTATTAGGGGTTTTGAAGTATATTATTGATGATGCTAAGGCTTTTAATAATGAATAATATCTTCCTTTTTTTCACAAATAATACTGAGGTGTACATGAAAATCGGCATCATAGGGGCAACAGGTATGTTAGGACACCACACTGCAAAAGCTGTGATGGACGCAGGGCATGAGTTAGCCGTGATACACCGCAAAAGTTCAAAACTAAATACCATCAGCGACCTCCGTTTTGAAAGCAGAATTGGAGATTTAAATGATAAAAGTAGCTTGATACACGCCACAAAAGACTTGGATTATGTCTTAAATTGTGGTGCATATTATCCTACTTTGCCCTTGCCCCTTTCCAAAGAAATGGATACGGCAAAAGCGCAAATGGATAATTTTATAGAAGCGGGTAATCGAAACAATATAAAAAAATTGGTCTATCTCGGTGGCTCAATCGCCTTGCCAAAAGCGGCAAATGGTATCGGCACAGAAGATTTGGTTTATGACCAAGCACCCGACAACAAAACGCCCTATGTGCAAGTGAAATGGTTGATGGATAAAATGGCGCGTGAGGCAGGTGTAGTAGTCGGTATTCCAAGTATGACATTTGGAGAACACGATTGGACACCCTCCACAGGCACTTTTATCGTCCGTGTGGCAAGTGGCAATATGCCGCAATATGTAGAAGGCAATCGCAACGTAATATACGCAGGCGACGCAGGAAGAGGGATGTTACTCGCTGCCGAAAAAGGGCGCAAAGGAGAACGCTATCTATTGACGGGCAAAAACGTGAATATGACCGAACTCCTTCAAACCATCTCAAAAGTGGCGAAGGTCGAGCTACATACAAAACAAATTCCGTTGAGTACCGCCAAAATGGTATCCAAATTTCAAAGTTTGAAATAT
>JAYVKQ010000454.1:0-2545 GCA_043768285.1 Saprospiraceae bacterium
ATATTTATGGGCGATACGGGGGCTTTGTTCATTGGCTTAGTCATATCTATTTTAATTATAAGATTTATAGAAATCAATCAAGAAATGATGCTGACAGGCTCAATGTATGCCCTAAAAGCGGGTCCTGCGGTAGCTATCGGTATTTTAATTTTACCCTTATTTGATACAGCGCGGGTCTTTACGATACGGATAATGCGCGGACGCTCACCGTTCTCGCCCGATAGATTGCATTTGCATCATCTATTGGTGGATTTTGGATTTACGCATATGCAAGCCACAGCCATATTGGTGATGACGACCTTGAGTTTCATCATTTTCGTCTTTATGTTCCAAAATATGGGGACATTTAAACTGCTTTTCGCTGTATTAGTTATGGCTATTACGATGAGTTATATGCTTCGCAGAACAGTAGAAAAAAGGCGGATCCATCCTAAAACGCTGCGAAAAATGGTTGAAGCCTCTTGAAAAAAAGTGAAATACTGAGGGGGTATCCCAAAATGGTTATTGCGTTGTCAAAAACGTAATAACCATTTTCTTTATATCTACTATGCTTTTTGATATAAAACATTCAATACCTTTGTGCGTTAATATGGAAAATTCATCATTCATTAGAGTTCAAAGGATTTTGGTAAATTGACTAAAAATGTTTCGTGCGTAGGTTTAGTAAACGGAAAATTATTTTTTTTCAAAAAAAAATAATTTTCCGTTTACTAAACCTTTGTCGAGAAGCATTGTAAATTATTGAAAATCAATACTTTATTTTTGAAACAAAATCTTTTGAACACTAATGATATATCATTCATAATTTATCATTTATCATTATACAATGATACCTTTTCTAAATCTCAAAGCCTGTAACGCGCCATACGAAGCGGAACTTAATCAAGCCTTTCGGGACGTGATGGATAGCGGTTGGTATATCATGGGCAACAAGCTCAAACAGTTTGAGCAAGAATATGCTACATTTAACCAAACGAAAAATGCTATTGGCGTAGCCAATGGCTTAGATGCTTTGATATTGGCGTTGAAAGTTTTAGATATTAAAAAAGGTGATGAAGTGATTGTTCCGTCGAATACCTATATCGCTACGTGGTTGGCTATTTCCTATCATCAAGCGATACCCATACCCGTTGAGCCGCGTATGGGTACGTACAATATCAATCCAGATTTGATAGAAGAAAAAATAACGCCTCGCACGAAGGCAATCATGCCCGTCAATCTGTACGGACAAGCGGCTGAATTGGATAAAATTGAAGCGATTGCTAAAAAATATAACCTAAATGTGGTTGAAGACAATGCCCAAGCACAAGGCGCAATGTGTGCGGGTCGTTTGACAGGAGCTTATGGGCATATTAATGGGACAAGTTTTTATCCGGGCAAAAATTTAGGTGCATTGGGTGATGCAGGAGCAATAACAACAGATGATGCTGATTTAGCAAAACGCATTTTCACATTACGCAATTATGGTTCTGAAAAAAAGTATTACAATGATGAAAAGGGATTTAACTCGCGCTTAGATGAATTGCAAGCGGCGTTATTGTCCGTTAAGTTAAAATATCTGAACCGCGACAATGCCCATCGTCAAAAATTAGCATCAATTTATGACAAAATACTGAGGGGGTGCGGTGATTTAGTTTTACCTACTTTGGCGGATAACTGTACATCTGTGTATCATATATATATGGTGCGTACCCGCCACCGCGATACTTTTCAGAACTATCTACATGAAAATGGGGTTGGTACGGTTATTCATTACCCGATACCGCCGCATATGCAAAATGCGTACAAGGAGTTGAATTATAAAAAAGGCGATTTTCCGATAGCGGAAGAAATCGCCGAAACGTGTATCAGTTTACCCATGTCTCCCGTTATGACGGAGGAAGAAGTGGCGCAAGTATGCCACGTTATCAAAAACTATTTTACCATTTATCAAAAATCAAATAAGAAAGATGTTGTCGCCGTATAAATCTTCAATACCGTCTATTAATGATGCTCAACTCATCACTATTCCGAAAATAAGCGATGCAAGAGGCAGCCTGTCCGTTTTGGAACAATGGCAACACGTTCCGTTTGATATTAAGCGTATTTTTTATCTTTACGATATTGCAACGGGTCAATCACGCGGTGCACACGCGCACAAGGAATGTCATCATTTTATGATAGCCATTAGTGGTAGTTTCGATGTTTTATTAGATGATGGACGCTACAAAAAAACGATTACGCTCGATGCGCCCGATAAAGGGTTGTACGTGCCGCCTATGATATGGGACGAAGAATTGAATTTTTCAAAAGGCGCAGTCTGTCTCGTCTTAACGTCGCACCCTTTTGACGAAGATGATTATATTAGGTCGTATGACCGCTATCTGGGAATGCAAGCACCTTTTTAGTTGATAGATTATAGTTGATAGATTATAGTTGATAGATTATAGTTGATAGATTATAGTTGATAGAGTATTAAACTATCAACTATCAACTATCAACTATCAACTATCAACTATCAACTATCAACTATCAACTATCAACTATCAACTATCAACTATCAACT
>JAYVKQ010000455.1:0-15600 GCA_043768285.1 Saprospiraceae bacterium
GGTAAACTCATGGAATTAGGCGGTGTCTATCATTTGGTAGATCATGCCGTAGATAAAAACAATGTTTTTGAAGACCCCGATAATTATCGTTTTTTTATAGAGCGTTATAAGTCACTTGTTACACCAGTTGTAGATACAATGGCTTATTGTTTGATGCCTAATCATTTTCATTTTGCTATTCGGGTAAAAAATCGAGCGAAAATGTTACAATTATCGCCACAACTTTTGGAAAGTTGGCAACTTTCCAAAAGTTCTTCGGATTATGCTTTTCAACGTCGTGTAAGCAAGCAATTTTCAAACTTTTTCAGTTCATATACCCAAGCCTTTAACAAACAACAATCAAGGCGCGGTGCGCTTTTTGAAGGCAATTTTTGCCGCTTGAAAGTCACAGACCGAAGCTATTACAATAATTTGATTTGCTATATCCATCATAATCCTGTGAAACATGGTTTTTGCGAGAATTTTAAAGATTGGTTTCATTCCTCTTATTGGGCATTGGTATTTGATGAACAACCAACTTTCCTTAGACGAGATTTGGTGTTCCCATCTTTTGGTGGTAAAGAAGCGTATATTGAAGCACTTGAAAATTGGAAGCTTCGTGTTATGAATTTTGAATAATTTTTTTACGCCAAGCACACCTTTCCAAAAGTTTCAAACTTTTGGAAAGGTATTACAATTATCTTTTTCATTAGAAGGTATTGAAAAAATTAATCTATACCCCTTAGTATTTTTTCAAGTTTAAGTTGTCGGGTAAAACTTTTGGAAAGTCTGAAACTTTCCAAAAGTTATGTACAAAATCACGGTCAATCATCATATTAAGAAGTATTCAGTATTTTCCGCACTTTATCTCTATCAAAACTGAAAATATATAAACGCATTCGCCGAAAAAGTGCCAAAAAATGCGACCAGCAACATCAATATTGCATAACTCACCACGCGGAAATAAGGATTTTCAATAGCCAAATGTTGCAGATTTTTGATATTGTTATGTACTATTTCGATGGATAATAAGATGCAAATCAATAGAAAACCTTTGGCAACCATAGGTTTATCTGTAACCGAATTCCAAGAGAAATTTTCCAAACTTGTTATTCTACCAACGACTTGCCAAGCAGTAGCGAAATCCACTGCGCGGAAAAATATCCAGGCAAAACAGGTGAACACAAACACAAAGAAAATGCCGTAGGCATTGATAAACCACTGCGGCAAACGTAGATTTTTCTCCAAAATACTGAGGGGGGGCGCGATGAGGCGTTGAACGACTAAATATGAGCCATGTAGAAATCCCCAAAACACAAATGTCCAATTCGCCCCGTGCCATAAGCCGCCTATCACCATCGTGAGCATCAAATTGCGGTAAGTCATAAACGTGCCACCGCGATTGCCACCCAGCGAAATATAGAGATAGTCCCGTAGCCATGACGATAAACTGATATGCCAGCGTGTCCAAAATTCCGAAAAGTTTTTGGAAAAATAAGGCGTTCTGAAATTCCAAGGGAAATCAAAACCCAGCATTTGCGCCAAACCACAGGCAATGTTGGAGTAACCACTAAAATCACAATATATCTGAATGGCGTAAAATATAACCCCAATCAAGACACTTAAACTGCTGAAATTGGTCGGAAACGAGAATATTTGGTCAACAAAAGGGGCAATCGTATCCGCAATCGCTACTTTTTTGAAAAAGCCCCACAGTATTTGCGCCAAACCTTCGATAAATCTATCCCATGAGAACTTTTTATCCCCGTCTTGAAATTGCGGTAAAAATGTCCGCGCCCGTACGATAGGACCCGCCACCAATTGCGGGAAAAACGATACAAACGTGGCATATCGCCAAAAATCGCGCTCGGCTTTTATCTCCTTGCGATATACGTCTATCGTGTAACTCATGGATTGAAAGGTATAAAACGATATACCAATTGGCAAGATGATATGTAGGGTATGCCAATTTTCTTGAAAACCTAAGCTATGTAGTACCTTTACAAAGCTATCCGCAAAAAAAATGAAATATTTGAAAAAGCCGAGAAAGCCTAAATTTGATAAGACAGATAGGTACACTAAACGACTTTTTTTCTTTGTATCATGCTCGTTTTCTATGAATATGCCTAACGAATAGTCTAATATCGTGGTGAACATCACGATACCCAAAAATCGCCAATCCCACCAGCCGTAGAAAAGGTATGAACCCAATAAACACAGCCACATCCGCGCACGTCCTGTCAAAAACCAGTACAATGGGAAAAATACGCTGATAAATATACCGAAAACAAGAGAGTTGAAGACCATTTTATAGTGTTTAAACTTGATTTTACAAACACGAATTAGACGAATTAAGACCCGAATTTCACTTATCTATACATATAAATTGGTGAAATTCGTGTCTTAATTCGCCTAATTCGTGTTAAAATTTAATCGTTTATGTATGATTTAATAATATCTCTAAATAATAAATACCCTTCGCCATTCAAATGAATACCATCTAATGAATAGCTTTCAATTAATGCCCCCTCAGTATTTTTGAACTTTGTGTTGATGTCTATATAGGTCAAATTGTATTTTTTTGCTATATTTTGAATACCTTGATTGACCAAATCAATATCCTCATTTTTCATACCATTTCGCCGCAAATTGTTGTGAATAGGCAGAATACTTTCCAGATATAGCCGCGTTGCGGGCGTTTCTTGCGTGATACGCGATACAATTTTTTCATAATTATCAACAATATACGCTGGTGGATTAAACGCCAAATCGTTCACGCCGATTAAGAGAAATATTTTACTCGGTTTTGCAGAGAGAATGGGGTCTAATCTATTCAATATATCGTCTGTACCATCGGCAATTATGCCCCGATTGAGTATATTCGGATTGTCGAACAATTCTGACCACTGGCACTCTGCCGTTATGCTATTGCCCAACATGATTATTTTTCCTTGTGCCGTCGGTAATGTTGCCAAATGACTTGTTTTATGTTTTTTCAAACTCACGATGCCGTTCCCTCTATATTTTGCCAAGTAAAAAAGGTAGCGTGGGCTGCCTATTTTCACTATGGCGAAGATGATGGCGCATATGAAAATGAGGTTTATGAATACTGAGAGATATAATAATTTACGCATTTTTTATTTTTGACACAGAGTTTAAACAGAGAAGACACAGAGTTTCACAGAGTTTTGCTAAGTAAGAGTAAAAGAGTTTTAGATAATAAACCTTTGTATCCCTTTTACTAATAATGGTACATTGAAATTTATGAGTAACCCAATCTGTTTATTTGCAAATTTCATTTAGGTCAAAACTTGTGCTTTATGAACATCTATCAAGGTATCAACGTGTTTTAATTCTACAACAATTTTTTGATCTACTAAGAAATCC
This sequence comes from Saprospiraceae bacterium, assembly GCA_043768285.1. Classification (GTDB taxonomy): domain Bacteria; phylum Bacteroidota; class Bacteroidia; order Chitinophagales; family Saprospiraceae; genus JAAFJT01. Next base: position 3,367 of record JAYVKQ010000455.1, read on the forward strand.
ATTCGATAGCCTAACTCCATTTTTACTTCTTTATAAACCACTGGAACGCCTAATTGTCTTTCATAATGTAGCCCAATTTGTTTAAACTCATAAGCCAAGCATTCTTCATATGTAGCTTCAAGCAAACCTGGCCCTAATTTTTTATGGACTTCAATAGCACAGCCAATAATTTTTTGAGTAATAAGGTTAAGTTCCATTGTTATAAATTTTAAGTTGGTTAAAAAATAAAAGTTCAAATTGTATATGGGCTCCAATCAAAAAAAAACTCTGTGAAACTCTGTGCCTTCTCTGTCTAAACTCTGTGACAAAAAAAACTCTAAAAACTCTAAAACTCACTTTTTCAATAGCTCCTCAATCCCCACCGACACCTTATGCTCCGAGTGCTTAAAATTCTTATTCGGATTTGCCATCTTAAACAAAGCTGTGAACTGGCGGAGTATAAAACTTGGTATTGCCCCGACCGCTTTCCAGACCATCGGTGGCGCATCAGAAAGATATAAACAGAAGAAAATATTGCCTACAAAAATAGAGAGTGCTATAAAAAACGAAATCGCTAAAGTATTGGAAACCAACAAACTAACTAAGAAACATAAGCCCGATAAACCCAATAAAATAAACAAAGGCGGTGCGAAAGTCACCAAGCCAAAAAAGAGTTTGTTCCAATTGAAGTTGAGCACCCCTCTCCCTATAAAACCCGTTGAATTGGGCAAGTTTTGAAAATAGGAGTAGAGCCAACGGCTGCGCTGCGTTTCAACTTCTTTGGCGTTTGTCACCTTTTCATCGTAGCAAATCGCCTCTTTGACATACACAATTTGCGTATTAGCGCGGAGAATATGGTTTTGCAAAATTTTATCTTCTTGCATCATTTTTTTCCAGAGTTCCTTGCCTTTTGTAATATCTTCGCCATAGAGATAGCTGTCATACAGATTTTGTTCAACTGCCATACCACTGCCCGAAATCACGGTCGAACTACCCAAACGCGGTGGCACGAGCCTTTCGATATAGTTTTTGTAAAACTCGCCCAAAGCATCAGCACCAGCCATGACGGTGTTGAGATTTTTAGCCGTCCGTTGCCCTTGAATGGCTTTATAACCTGCATTGGCGTAATAATTCACCAACTGCGTAAACTCGGGATGCGCAAGGTTGTCTGCGTCCCAAATGATGGCGTAGTCATGCGTTCGCACATAGTTTTCACGCGCATAAATGATGGATTTTACCTTCAAATTTAAGGCAGGGTCGGGTCTTAAAACAGTCAATTTATGGTGTTTAATATCCCAATTCGATATATCTGCATTGTCAGCAATCAGATAGATATGGTGCTTCGAGTAGCTCTGCGCTATCAGCGATTGCACCAAACCTTTAGCAATATCAGCATTGCGATAAGCAGTGATAATGTGTGCATAATCATATGCCGTTTGCGGTTTTCTCTTCTGATTTTCAATAGTTCTATCCTTTGTAAAAAGGCTAAAAAGAACCGTTATGAAAGGAAAAACCAAATAAAAAAGCAGAATAGCTGATATTATCCAGAAAATAATCATCAGAAAAATATGTTTTTAATTAATCGAAAAATCCTAAAAACCCTAATTCTCGTTTAATTTTTTACGTTCCACCAAACGGCTTTCAAAAACTGTTTGGCATTATTAAACTCCCCCCTCAGTATTAGCACCATAATATTCTTAGGAATGGTGACAAAAGCGAGGAAAAGATAGAACAAAATTAGGCTAAAACCCCCAAAATTGCGCCGCATAAAGTATATACGGTTGCGATTGAGATAATAGGCTTTCAAGCCAGAAATCTTTTGAACTGAAGCCGATTCTTTGTGATAAACCCGCGCATTAGGCTCGATATATATATCATATCCAGCCTTGCGAATACGCGTACACCAATCCAATTCTTCATAGTATAAGAAAAAATCTTCAAACATAACGCCTACCTTTTCAATTACTTCTCTTTGTACCATCATGGCTGCGCCGTGCGCGTAGGCGGTAGGTTTGGCTTCTGTATATTGCCCATTATCCCATTCTTTTTCGCCAATAGTTCTATTTCGCGCAGTGATGGGATGGACGCGCGTAGTCCCTGCATATTGGATTAAATCTTTGCCTTGACTTTTAGATTCGTTGTAATAGAGTAGGAGAGGTGACACAATACCCAATACAGGATTTTTCTCAAATTGAGCGACTAATTTTTCGAGTACCCCCTCCTTAATTTCCGCGTCATTATTGATGAAAAATAGATAATCACCTTTGGCTTGCTTGACAGCTAAGTTATTGCCGCCCGCAAAACCTAAATTTTTCTCTGAACGAATGTACAATACTGAGGGGTAGTGCCTTTGATAAAATGCCGAGTGTTCGGCGTGGGAGGCATTGTCCACAACGAATATTTCTATGTTTTTATAAGATTGATTATCAATGGATTGCAGCAAGTCGAGGGTCAAATCATGCCCATTATAATCAACTGTAATGATGGATATAAGTGGTGGTTTTCTCACTATGTTTATCGGTTTTTGTTATTGTAATCTCTCTCAAAAGAAAAGCGACAAGTGTGTGCTTGCCGCCTTACTGTTTTGGTTCAGCCCTTGGCTATCCCCTATGACTAAACGTTTTCCTTTTGTATTATGGCAAAAGGGGTTCTTAACAAGAGTTTCAAGTCGTACCAGAAAGAATTATTTTTGGCATATAGCACATCAAGGCTAATACGTTCTTCAACAGACATATTATCCTTTCCACGTTTGCTTACTTGCCACAAGCCTGTAATGCCTGCGGGAGCTAAGAAACGATATGCCCAATCTTCTTTGGTTAAACATTCTGCTTCATACAAAGGCAAAGGGCGATTACCGACTAAAGACATATCGCCTTTCAAAACATTGAACAATTGAGGCAGTTCGTCTATACTTGTTTTGCGGATAAAACGACCTATGTGCGTAATGCGCGGGTCGTTTTTCACTTTTATGAAAGTAGGGTCAGTATTACCATTATCATATTGATTCAAGTGTTTGATTTCCTCCAAGCGTTTGTCCGCATCGGCATACATAGAGCGAAATTTTAGGAAATCGAAAATTTCATAACCTGCACCACTTCTTTTTGAGCGATAAATGATAGGTCCTTTAGATTCTAAGCGAATAAGTAAAGCTACTAAAAGGAGGATAGGGCTTAACGCTAAAATCAGAAATGAGGCAACAGTCACATCTAATACTCGTTTCCAAGGAGATATAGTCACGTTAAGGTTTTCTTCTTTAACGTCAGTTCTGACCAAATCAGACCTATATTTTTGCAAGAAATCAATACGATCAAGCACCTCTCTCCAAACGATGGGTTGATTATAGCAATCATCTATGCCATATTTGACTGCCATAGGGTCAATCGTTTCATTTTCTTCGGCAATAGCAATGATAGGTACATTTTGCGTTAAAAGATTGCTTCTCAAAGAGCGAATGAAAGCGAAATTGTTATCAGAAAGTAGTTTATAGTCAGCAATAATGGCGTGTGGTACATCTTCAACACTGGAGATGACCTGTAGGCGCAACATCTTAGTTTCACAGTCAATGACTGTGAACTGCTTGAGGGCATAGTGCATCATCGGAGCCACAAACGTTGAGGCTTGGCACTGGACATTTAATAAAATCAACTCCTTCGATTTGCGAAGGGTAAATGCTGGTAGAGTGTGGGTCATAGTACGCCTGTTTGCTGTTTTGGTTAATGATTATAAGTTTAAGATTTAAAGTTGAAAAGTGGTTCAAAATTAAATAGAGGGATAAGTTGTTTTTGAATATTTATATAATTATAGCGTATATACAACAGGAACTCAAACAATGGCTTTTCTTCTCAATTCAATAGCGTGGTTCACTTTTTCTTTTAAACGCAACGGATTGAATGGTTTGCTGATAAAATCAATAATACCTAAGTCAAAGGATTCGAGAATTTCTTCTTGATTATCATTTGCGGAAACTAATAAAACGGGAATATTTCGGAATAGACCACTTGTGCGCAGTTGTTTAAGAAACTCAAGCCCATTGAGGCGTGGCATCTGCATATCAAGCATGATAAGGTCAGGGATATTGCCGTTAGTGAGCCAAGACATGCCTTCTATACCATCTCGTTTGGTAACAACATCGTATCGGCTTTTGAGCGTTAAGCCCAACAGAAGCCGAATGGCATCGTGGTCGTCAATAACTAAAATCTTCGCCTTTTCTTGAATGTTCCTAATGTTCGTTATAGTAGTTCCCATAAAGAAACAGTTATTTGACAATTATTATGAAATCATAATTGTCTTGAAATGTGTGTAAATTTTTCTAACACACTTTTTCAATCACTTCTAAGAAAATAGGGAGGTGAGAAGGAATGAAAGAGTATGTCCAAAAGGATTTTATAGTTTGTTCAATGTCTTAGTTAAGTCTATGCTTGTTAAAAGTGTATCTGTTTTATGTAATCAGTGCTAATGATATTAGTTCAACCATTAATTTTGACGATACAAAGATACAGGTTTTTATCAGTTTGTCAAATTTTTCTCGCCGAATTTAAGTCACATTTGTCGAATAATTTTAATTTTTTTTTTGTCTTTTAAACATATATTTAATTTTTTTAATTCATTTTTTAAAATCTTAACCTATATTATTTTTTAACATATAATATTTTAGCTTACTGCATAATATGTTATAAATTAATGATTTGGATATGATTTGAAGTTATTTAATTTGATAAAATATTTTTTATTTGATTGATAAAATAAATATGTTTTTTGTAAATATAATACACTTATCCGAGAATTCAATGTCACATAAACTTAACTTATGAGAAAATATTTTATGCGAAAAATATTATAGAAAGGGCATTATTTTATACACCATTATCTATGTATTTTTGCACCATTCAAAATTATGGTATTTCTCCTGCAAGGGTGCATACTATCGAAAACTTATATTTCTTATGACTATCTTATCAATTGCAAAATTTTTATTTTTTTTCTTCTTATGTGGTGTTTTCTACGCCTATTTTGGATACAGTATGATATTGTATGCCTTATTAAAATTTAAAAACTTGTTTTTTAAAAATAATGCTTCACAAAATAATATTTTAGACGACAATACCCTACCGCACGTCACTTTTTTGGTGGCGGCTTTTAACGAAGCGCGTTGGATTGAAGAAAAAATTGAAAACTCCCTCGCTCTTGATTACCCAAAAGATAAAATTCACTTTTACTTTGTCACCGATGGCTCTGATGATGACACTCCAAATCTTGTTAAAAAGGCGCAAAATATTTATGGAACGTCCCGAGACACTCGGGAGGGGGAGCGTGGTTATCATATCGAACTATTTCATCAACCAGAGCGCAAAGGTAAAATTGCTGCCGTTGAGCGCATCATGCCTTTTGTGAAATCGCCTATCGTCATTTTTACCGATGCCAATACCGATATTAACCCCCAAGCGGTGCGTAATATCGTGCGGCACTATCAAGACCCCAAAGTGGGGGGGGTGGCAGGTGAAAAGCGTGTGCAAATGAGTGATGTTGCCAGTGGTGCGGGAGAGGGCTTTTATTGGAAATACGAATCGACGCTCAAAAAATGGGATTCGGAACTATATAGTGTGGTCGGTGCAGCGGGTGAACTCTTTTCTATCAGAACGGATTTGCATCGCCCCGTCGAGACCGATACCTTGATTGAAGATTTTGTGACCACTCTGCGCATAGCCCAAGATGGCTACCGCGTCATGTATGAACCCGATGCTTACGCCGTTGAAGCCCATTCTGCCAATGTGGAGGAGGAGTTGAAGCGCAAAGTGCGCATCTCGGCGGGTGGCTTGCAAGCTGTGTGGCGTTTGCGTGCCTTGCTCAACCCATTTCGATACGGCATTTTGAGTTTTCAATATATCTCGCATCGCGTTTTGCGGTGGACGGTTGCGCCTATTGGCTTGCCCATTATTTTCTTAACCAATATCTATTTGGCAAAGCACTTGGGCGGTTTTTACACTTATATAATGGTGTGTCAAATTATTTTCTACGCGGCTGCCCTTTTGGGTTGGCTTTTCGATAGGTATCAAATGAAGGTCAAGCTGTTTTATATCCCTTACTATTTCTGTATGATGAATTTTTCCGTCTATCTCGGTTTCAAAAGGCTGATGAAGGGGCAACAGTCGGTGGTGTGGGATAAGGCTAAGAGGGCGGATGAATAATGGGCTACCCCCTCAGTAAAAAAGCTGTTCTGATTAGTTCTTGAATTGCAAAAAGTCCGTAAATTTGTAAGGATATATACCTCAAAATGCTGTTTTATCGCCAGAATTTATCAAAGAAATAAGAAAAACTTTAAAATAAAGCCGCTATGAAAGTTGCACCTGCATTAGTCAAAGAAACGAAAGTTTCCTACAAAGAAATAGTTGATGCCTTAACCGACTTGGGTTATCGTAATGAGACGAATGAAGAACGGTATCGTTTTGTAAATGATAGGTATCAATCTGTTGTGCAATTACCACCTTATCCTTTAAACGAAATAGTGCGCAAAGAATTTGTAGCTATGTACTCTTCCCAATTTTTTATGCAAGGTGTCATCAAACAAGAAGAAAATTTGGTTAAAAAAATACTTAAAATGAGGTTGAAAAAGCCTGTAATGGCTTAAATGGGTAGCCCCCTCAGTATTTTGGGCTGTTTTGGTGGCTCCAGTGTGCATGAGCAAGAGACGCTGCGCTTAACTTTTGCTCAAACTCTCGCTTATTTCTAAAATAGAATGCCCTGTCATAATGGGGTGTATCTACTTAATTTTATTATTTTTATTGAAAAATAATTATTAATAAGCCTAAAGCATTTACTTTTACGTTTAAAAAATAAAATTCATTTAGCTTGTAAAAATGTAAAATAATGCTTACCAATATCACACTTGAAAATTTCAAGGCTTTTCAGAATCTAAATAATCTAAAAATAAAACCTGTGACTATTCTTTGTGGTACAAATAGTTGTGGGAAAAGCTCAATTCTGCAAAGTATTTTATTGCTAAAACAAACTTTTGAGAGTAAAAACTCTAATCAAAATTTACTTTTAAATGGTAAATTTGTTAAATTAGGTAATTTTGAAGAGGTTATATTCAAAAAACAAACAGACAAACATCTATCGTTTAATTTTGTTTTTAATATAAATTCAGATTCTTATGGCTTTAAGAACGGAGGGAGAAGACCACCAATTGCGTTTCTAATGCGGGATTTCATGAGTAGTGTAACTATTCGTGAGAAAACGCCTGAATTTATGATTGATTATAAAATAACATTAAAAGCAATTGATAGTAAACGAATAGATGAGAAAGACTATTTAAAATCTTTAGGCGTTGCTCATATTTGTATAAAAATTGTAGAGAAAAACAATAATAAACCAAAATCAAACATCATAGTCTCTATCACAAATAGCCATGATGATTTATATAAAGTTGAATGGTCAAATTTGAAAAGTAGATTTGGCGATAAAGATGATGAAAATATTAATGGGAGTATTGACATGAGAATGCAATTTGAAAACTTAATACCTGTTGCTTTTGATATGGAAAATCCCAAAGAAAGAAGAGAAAGTAAGTTCCAAGATATTCGTCTTGTATTACATCGAATAAATGACTTACTACAGAACTTTTTTTCAGATTATAGCTATGTCGGTCCTGTTAGGCAAAGTCATTTGAATGGTGGCGGTTTTGGTTTTTATTTTGGAGATGATACTACTGATATTGGGAATTCAGGCGAAAATGCACCTTTTTTGTTTTTAAAAGAAAAAGGTGATATTTTGAAAGATCATTTTTTTTACAATAAAAAAGATGATAATTTTTATAAAAAAACCACTGTTTCGTTAGAAAATGCCTTCGATGATTGGTTTTCCTTTATGGGTATAAAAGGATTTGGTGGTACGATTAGTAATAGAAATATTAATTTACACTTAAACGCAAGTAAATTTGATACAACACAAATTGATATTAGCCAAGTCGGTTTTGGCATTAGTCAAATGTTTCCAATCGTATTAGAAGGCTTGCGTATGTCGAAAGGCTCTACTCTTTTGTTAGAACAACCCGAAATTCATTTGCATCCAAATTTACAAATGCAAATGGCTGATTATTTTATTGCATTGGCACTTTCTAAAAAAAGAGTGATTGCAGAAACGCATAGTGACCATATTGTTAATCGCCTTGTGCGCCGCATTGTTGAAGATGAAACGCATAATTTAAAAGATTTAATTGGTATTTATTTTATTAAGCCTTCAGAAAACGGGTCAATATATGAAGAAATAAATATTGATGAAATGAAAGGTATAACTAATTGGCCTGATGATTTCTTCGATCAAACTGCATCTGAAAGCTTGAAAATCATGCAAGCAGGTTTAAAAAAACGAAAAAATCAAAGACAACCACTTAAATCTTAGTATTAATGAATACTCTTTTTGAACCTTCTCTATTGTTCATATCAGAAGCCGATTGGTATGATGAAGTAAAGCAAGATATGTTTTTAGATTATCTAATCAGCCATTTAGAGTTGATAGATAATTATGATATATGCAAAATTTGGTGGACAGATGAATTGCAAACTATTTTAGTAGGCAATCCCAATATGCACCCTTGGTTTCAAAGCGATTTGAAAAATCCACTTATTGTGGCTATCCATCAAAAGTTTTATAATCGTACGGAAAATGTATTTGAATTCGATAAAGTTTGTCAAATTTCACCAAGTCTAAAAGTCACTTATGCAAATCAAGAAGCTCACAATCATTTTTTAAAGCTAACGCATACTCTAATTGATTTTAATGAGTCTTCCTATTTATGTGTTGGAAAACAAAATATGCTTAGGATTAACGAAAGCTATGATTTTACTTGTACATGTCACAATAATAATTTCGCCTCAGTTTTAATTAATGAAGCAGATACTTGGCTTCAATATGTTCATGTTGTCAATAAATTTTTTCCTACAACAATAGCATTATTTGATCATAATTTTGAAAAGGGATTAGATTTAGTGAGAAAAAAGATGTTTAATTCCCAGCCTTACTTATTTGATTTTGAATTTACGCCTAAATTCAAAAAAAGTATTATTTCAAGACTAACTTTTCAAGAATCTATTTTTATTGCTATTGTTAAAAAACTTGTTTCTACAAGTGGCGAAGCCGCAAATTCAGATTTGCATGATGAATTTATTACTAAAAACCGTTTAAATCAATGGCGTATAAGAGTAACACAAAGACCTTCATCAACTCGAATTCATTACACAGTAGATACTGAAAATAAAATAACATTCCTTAGTTATTATGGTGAAGGGGAGCATGATGACGCTCTTTGATAAATCTGCTAACCCAACATATGCCCGCGTTCACTTTGTATTCCTCATTCGTCAATTACTTTACACAAGTAAAATGAACCTATATTTCAAAAAGGATTTGAAATAGCAAAAATTGCAAAAAATGAGCGCACAAGAATATAGACAATACGAAGAAAGTAGATTAGGCTATTTAACCGATAAAGCGGCTATGGACACTGCTAAAAAGAAAGGCGATATGGAGCGTGTGGAACTCGTCATAAAGAACTGTATTCAACACGGTTTTACAATAGCTTTAACTGCACAGATTGCTGTGACAACGCTTAATATTGTTAAAGATGTTATAAAAAAATATAATTTGAAACAACACGAAGGCTAAATTGCAATTGGTTATACCTTTTCAAAAAAAAAAGACGAACACCACCAAGTGTCCGTCTTTTTTTTATCCAAAATACTGAGGGGGGAAAACCCATTTAGGAACGGGAAAATAATAAAGTATCATTTTTGAATTTGTAAAATATTGATTTTCAATGCTTTATTAATTCATCATTCATCACTTATAATTCATCATTCCCTTACTTCCCATACAAAGTCTTATAAGCCGCCTCATATTTATCCCCCGCCGTCCATTTCGGTTGGTCTTTGCGGTTAGCGATTAGGCGGGCAGCATAAGCATAAGATTGACAATATTTATGCAAATAATTAAAATCAATCGTGTCGGGATTGTCCGTTGCTTGGTGGTAATATTTGAAAATAGCCTCATCAAATGCCTTCAAACCAGGTGAAAAACACGGGGCTGGTACGCCATATTTCGCAAAGTTTACATTATCGGAACGGTCAAATAGGTTTTGCTCAGGGGCAGGGTCATCAATAATTTTTAAACCAAAAGCTTTTGCGGCTATTTCCATTTCCGTTTTGCAATCCGTTCTACTCAAACCAATGGTCGTCAAGGCGGTGACATCATTATAGCCTGCGCCATCGCAATTGAGGTTAAACATACACTGTTTCATCGGTATAAGCGGATGCTCGCCATAGTAGCGGCTACCCAAAAGACCCAATTCCTCACCCGTAAAACCTAAGAACAATATAGAGCGTTTAGGCTTCATTGTCGTCAAACACTTGGCAGCATATAGCACCGCCGACACGCCAAACGCATTATCCCGCGCCCCATTGAATATACTATCTTCGGCGGTGAATTTATTGCCACCATTTCTGCCCGTACCCACATGGTCGTAATGCGCAGAAAGGACGATATATTCATTTTTCAATGTTGGGTCGCTACCTTCTAATATCGCTGCCACATTTTGCGACATAACAGGTATCGAAACATCGTTCATTGTTTTGATAGACAGCGTTTGAACTTTATCTTTTGCCAATAATTTGACACGGCTGCTGCCTACCCAATAGTGCGGCATAGCGGCTTTTGCGGGGTCGTTCATATCCAATTGCAAGCCGCCGCCGCCAAAATAGCGGACAATATTACGCCACGGCACATTGATTTGTACCAATTCAATCAAGGCAACGGCTCCTTTTTCGGCAGCAATTTTCGTTTTTTTAGCACTGGCTTCAAAACTCGCCATAGGGTCAGTGCCTTTGTTCGTCCCAAACGTAGCGATAACGATTTTGCCTTTCACGTCTAAGCCTTTATAATCATCATAATCGCCCTCAACCCAACCCGCGCCCGCGAACACAACGGGTACGTTTTGCACATCAATGGCTTTACCATCATAGGTGATAAAATCGTCCATCACTTTGAGCGTAGAGTCGCCAATGGTCATATACCCCTCAGTATTGGGCTTCGTATTTTTGAAAGGTACTTTTTGATAAAACGAGCCATTATCGCCCGCAGGCTTCAAGCCCAGCGTGCGGAATTGCTCGGCAATATAACGTGCTGCCATATTATTGCCCATTTCGCCAGTGCGCCGCCCCATCATTTCGTCGGCAGCTAATATGCGCAAATGGGTTTCTGTTTCTTTTTGAGACAGTTTGCTTTCAGGCATTTTGGATACCTTTTGAGCAAATATAGATATGCTAATAAAGCATAAGCATAGCAAAGCTAATTTTTTCATAAAATATTGATTTTGATTATTTTACATAAATAAACACAATTATTGCAGCAATTTCGCATATGAAATATTGGGAACACGAATGACACAGATAAAACGAATTTACACGGATTTTTTTTCCCAATTAGACATGAACAAATCCGTATAAATCTAATAAAAATCCGTGTTATCCGTGTTTCTAATAAGGCATATGCGGAATTGCTGCAATTATTATAGCAACACAAAATATAAGCAAAAAAAAGCATATGAGCATTGGTTTTCATTTTCGCAGGGCGATTGAAATCGCCCCCTATTGATGGCTTTCCGTGGTCAATCAATAGCGGGCGATTTCAATCGCCCTGCGAAAATGAAAATTAATGCTCATACCTTTTTTTATCCCTATACAGAATGGTTTTTAATGCTTCTCCGTATGCTCCTCTTTTTTATCCCCTTCCAAAGCCAAGTCCATCTTACAAACGGGGCATTTACCCGCCGCATCATACGTTTTGTCCTTTTCGCAATTCATGGGGCATTTGTAAGTTTGCTTTGCGATAGCGGGTTGTGCTGCGGCATCTTGTTTGGGTGCTGCGGCTTCCTGCGTAGGTGCAGTTGCTTCTTGTGTTTTAGGTGCTTCGCTGCATGAGATAACACTCATCATAAGTAGTGCAGCAAGTATACATTTTGTCATTTTTTTCATAGAAATTTATATTTGAATTGAGTAAAAAATACGAGGTAAAAAGTTGAAAATACTGAGGGGGTAGGTGAGTAGGCAATCAACAATCATTAGTGTTCAAAGGATTTTGATAAATAGCATAAAAACGTTTCGTGAATAGGTTTAGTAAACTGAAAATTATTTTTTTTGAAAAAAAAATAATTTTCAGTTTACTAAACCTTTGTCGAGAAGCATTGTAAATTATTGAAAATCAATA
>JAYVKQ010000456.1:0-12736 GCA_043768285.1 Saprospiraceae bacterium
TAGATAGAAATGAGCTTATTTTTAGTCAAATTGGATTAAAATTATTGAGACATATTGGCTATACGTTGAAATAATTTTCATTCAAGTTGGCTAAAAAGAAGCCATTTATACTGAAAATAATAACTCAAACAGCTTCTAAAATACCACAGGGAAGTTTTTATATACTAAATTTTCAATATTGATTTTAAAATCTACATATATATTTAAAAAATATAATCGCATAGCGCACACTATGCAGATAAGGTATCTACTATACTACCCCCTCAGTATTTTTACCCTTTTTTTATGCCTAACATCATGTAATGTCAATAAATTTTTAGAAAAAGATCAATATATCGTTAGAACCAATACCGTGAAAGTTAGTGACAGGGCAAATAAAAAAGAGAAAAAAGTCTTACAGTATGAATTGACAAGCCTATATAAACAGAAAGAGTTGCCAAGTGGCGTGATAGGGAAAAATAAAAGTGGCGCGTGGTATTATTTCAAAAGCCAACGCGATACCCTTCCCAATCGTTTTCACAAATGGCAATATAAAAACTTCTCAAAACCGCCCGCCCTATTCAGCGAAACACAATCTGATGCTACGGTAAGCAATATGAAACGCTACTTAGAAAACAAAGGATTTTTATATCCAACCGTCTATTACGACAAAGATTTTCACAATCAAGATAAAGGTTTAGCGGATGTTACCTACCATGTGGATGCGGGTAAGCAATACGTTTTGGATACCGTTGATTTTGTTTGTGCCGATACGGCTATACAATATATATTGAGCGATACCAAAGAGGAAAGTTTTTTGAAAAAAGGCGTGCCTCTCAGTAATGCACTCTACGAACAAGAGCGAACACGGATAACGACGATGCTCAATAACTTTGGCTATGCGCGTTTCACACCCAATTTTATTGATGAACTCTATGTCGATACCATTAATATGAGCATTGATACTTTCGGCAATCGTCGCGTCAATGTTGTGCTGCCAGTTCAAATGCCCTCAGATAATCGTGGGCATCTCAAATTTTCTACGGCAGATGTTATTATTTACCCCAATTACGATGCGCGTTTGGGCGAAACCATTGCTAAGGATACCATTGTGGATGGTAAAATATTTTTTACCTACGATGGCGTACTGACTTTAAAACCACAAGTATTGAGCAGCGCTATAACTTTGCAACCGGGCAGTGGCTATCGCAAAGCGGATACGGATAATACCATTCGGCAACTAACGAGTTTAGGTCTCTATAAATTCGTGAATGTACGCCCAAACATTGAAGACTGCGATTCAACGATGATTACCTATAAAATTTATTTGACGCCCAACAAAAAAATGAGTATTGAGGGCGGTTTGGAAGTCAATTATGCCAATATTGCCAGTAATTTTAGTAACGTGACGGGTGGTAGCAAATTAGGACGTATCGGTTTAGCCTTCGATTTAGCTTTTGAAAATAAAAATTTATTGAAGGGCGGTGAGCGGTTCCGCACGTCTCTGTCGGCGGGTATTGACAAAGGTTTGACGAGTTCGAACAACACAACCAATGGCTTATCGGCAGATATTAGAGTGGACAATATTCTCTCTATTCCTAAATTCGTCAATATGACAAAATCGTGGCGGATGTATAATAAATTGTACTTTACAACGGATAAATTTTATGCAGATTTGAAGAAAAATGCCACTACTGATTTTAATATTAGTTATATTTTATCTGACCGTTTGGGCTTAAATCAATACCGTTTGCAGCAATTTAGCGCGGGTACACGCTATGTTTTGAAACGCGACAATGGTATAAAGCGATTTAACATAAATCACACGAGTGTAGATTTGATATTGAGCCAATTGACAGATAGCTTCAAAGTGCGGATAGACAACCGCACCCAATTCAGTTTTCAACCCCAATTGATGACGGGTTTTTTATTCCGTTCTTTTGGCTACGAATATAATGGCAAATCCAACCGCTTTGGGGAGCGTTGGCAATATCAATTTAATATAGAACAATCGGGTAGTGAGGTGTGGATTTTAGATAAACTACATAAGCCTCAATCTGATTTTAAGATAAAAAATGTTGATTTTTCTAAATTCTGGCGTGCTGAGTTTGATGCGCGTTATACCCACCAATTATCGAGTAAACGCGCTTGGTCTGGGCGTTTGGCAGTGGGCATAGCTGTTCCTTTCTCTAACGCTACTTCTGCGCCCTATTCTCGTTTGTTCTTCGTGGGTGGTCCTAATAGTATTCGTGCGTGGCTCATTCGCGGCGTTGGACCAGGTAGTTTTTACGATAAAGAAGTAGCGAATAACGTCCCTTTTCAAGCGGGTGATATGAAAATTGAATATAATTCGGAATATCGCTTCCCCGTATTTTGGCGATTTGAAAGTGCGATTTTCCTTGATGCGGGTAATGTTTGGAACTTAAAAGAAACCGAGAAAGGTACTAAAATTTCTAAATTTTGGTACGATGAACTCGCTATCGGAACGGGCATAGGTCTCCGTCTTGATGTTACATACGCGCTTATTCGCTTGGACTTTGGTTACAAACTACACACCCCGTATGCTATCAATAACGAAAGCCGTTGGATTGGTTTTACTAATCCGCAATGGCGCAATTTTAATCCCAATTTCGCATTGGGTTTCCCTTTTTAACTTACTTTTGCTCGCTGTTTTAATTACATAAAGTTGAGACAGAGAAGGCACCGCGTTTCATATAGAAAATGGCATATTTTAATGATAAAACGCTGTGTATTCTCTGTCTCAACTCTGTGTAATTAAATATTCTCTACCAATATTTTATCAATCATTATTTTTTATGGAAAAACTAAAACAAACCATTGAAGCGGCTTGGGATAACCGCGAACTATTGAAAGACGAGACCACACAAGCGGCTATTCGTACCCTCATCGAACACTTAGACAAAGGAGAAGTTCGTGTGGCAGAACCCACCGAAGATGGCAATTGGCAAGTCAATGATTGGGTTAAAAAAGGCGTTATCCTCTATTTCCCTATCCAAAAAATGGAGACAATTGAAGTCGGTCTTTTTGAGTTTCATGATAAAATGGCTTTGAAAAGAGACTATGCTAAGCAAGGTGTGCGCGTAGTACCTCATGCAATTGCACGCTATGGTGCATATCTGCAAAGTGGCGTGATTTTGATGCCTTCATATGTCAATATCGGCGCATATGTCGGAAGTGGCACAATGGTGGACACTTGGGCAACCGTAGGCTCATGTGCTCAAATTGGTAAAAATGTACATCTAAGTGGTGGCGTTGGTATAGGTGGGGTATTAGAACCCGTACAAGCTGCCCCTGTGATTATTGAAGACGATTGTTTTATTGGCTCGCGTTGTATCGTTGTCGAAGGTGTGCGTGTAGAGCGTGAAGCCGTTTTGGGTGCGAATGTGGTATTGACCCAATCTACGCACATTATTGACGTAACAGGTTCAGAGCCAGTGACTTATCGCGGCTTAGTCCCTGCGGGGTCAGTCGTAATACCCGGGACGTATCCTAAAAAATTCCCTGCGGGCGAATATCAAGTATCCTGCGCGTTGATTATCGGCAAACGCAAACCGAGTACTGACAAAAAAGTATCTTTGAATGATGCTTTGCGGGATTTTGGGGTATCGGTGTAGTTGAAATATAAATTAACCACTGATGATACTGATTCAACAGATTTTTACTGATTTTCCTAATATCTAAAACGGAAAAAATCAATTTGAATCAGTGTCATCAGTGGTTCAAATAACCCATATGCGATATGATATAAAAAATACTACCCTTTGGTTTCGGCACATACTACCCATTGGTGTAGGCGTAGGTATATTGTGTTTTTTGATAACCAAATCTGCCCTCATGCAAATCACTTGCGATGAAGCCTATACTGTTATCATATTAGCTAAAGAAACTGTTTGGAATTTGGTGTCCTATAAAAGTTCCTATACCAACAACCATATATTAAATACCCTGTGTGTCAAACTTTTGTTTTGGCTGTCAGGGTCAGATAGTCATATCTTAGCACGAGTACCGAATATCGCCGCTTTTATCCTCTATTTCTACGCTGTATATCGTTTTGCTTTGCGCTATATTGCCGACAATTGGCTCTCGCTGATGTTCGTCTGCGTGATGTGTTGCAATCCTTACCTACTTGATTTTTTTGCTTTGATACGTGGTTATGGCTTATCCATTAGCTTAATGATGGCGAGTATTTACTGTGCCGCCCGCTATATTTTTGATGCTGATTTTAAAAGCCTACCCCTCAGTCTTGGCTTGGCAATATTATCGGTTTATGCCCAATTTGCCACCTTACATTATTTTTTAGGCTTGAGTTTGCTCTTGATAATCAAGCACTTACGAGGTTTTTTTATAGAAAAAAAATATACAGGTATAGTCGTGCAAATAGCATCTTTGGCTGTATTAACGGCTTTGCTATATGCGCCCTTGACCGCAATTATTAGAGATAATCAAATTGCTTACTATGGCAATGATGGCTTTTGGGCAAATACGCTGATGTCCGTTTTAAAAAATTCGGTCTATGCGCAAGGCTATTTCGAGCCTTTAACCATTGAAGTATTTACCTGCCTTTTGGCAGCTTTATTTATTATGGCGGTACTCTATATTGGTAAACAAATGTGGTTAGAAACTTGGTCTGATACTGAAAAACGATACCCCTCAGTATTTGCAGTATCTTTATTCCTTTGTGTAGCGTTAAGCCCTATTCTACAATTTTATCTCCTTCATAATCAATATGTCATAGATAGGACGGCTTTATTTTATTATCCGCTTTTAGCTATGCTGATGCCAATTATTCCTCTTTTTTTTGAAAAAATTAAACGTAGCGTATATCTGTTTTTGTGCGGTTTATTCATCGTGTTTTCAGTCAATCATATCATCAGAAGCAATCATTTGGATAGCTACCGCGAATGGTGGTATGATGTGCATACCTACGAAATATTAGATTTTTTAAAAACAGAATATGACAAAACGGATAAGAAACAGCCTTTGCGCTTGGATACACATTGGACGTTCAACCCTTCGTTTCAATACCACAAAGACAATGGCAAATTGGAGTGGCTTGCCCCACCGCCGTATAATTCGTTACCCGATACGGTCAATTACTACAATTTTTATTACACTGTGCGCGAAGAAGTCCCTATTTTGGAAAAAAAATACATAATTATTAAAGAATATGGCAATGGACAATGGTATTTGATGAAGCATAGATAACATCGTACATAGGAAAATCACGAGACTTTTCTTTTTAGACAGTAATTAGTTTTTGTCAGTCTGAGCACAGCGAAAGAATCTTAATTTTTAAGCAAAATAAGTATAAAATACAGATACTTTCGCTTCGCTCAGAACAAAAAAAATCTAATGCAATTTAAAAAGAAAAGTCACAAAACTACCGATGTGCCACTACAAATTTCTTTGAAATTTTGAATAACTCACTGGTTAAGGATATCAAGTAGATACCCGATGGATACAGCGCAGTATCCAGTTGGATATACTCCGAAAATAAGTCTCTATTCCCGATTTTTCTCTCAGAAATAATTTCGCCCAAGGTATTAGATATAGTAATGGTAATATTTTGATAGGCTTCAGGAAGGCGTAACCCAAAATTGACCTGCGATTGGGCGGGGTTTGGATAAACCTTAGTAATCGCCAAATTGCCGATGGGCATACCTTTTAATAAGCGCAACCGATTAAAACTTTTGGCAATATTCAAACGCCCACCTGTCACCGTTTTGCCTTGTACGGCAGGGATAATATCTACCCCCCTCAGTATTGCGTCCTTTACGATATTGAGGGCAGCAAGTGGTTGTTTTTTTGATAATTTGCATAAACTATCTTGTGGAATACTATATAGTAAAGCCGCTGAACCCGCGACCAAAGGCGCAGCAAAAGAGTTGCCCCCTATTACGTCGTATCTGTTATCAAGATACGTTGTCAAAACACCCTCGCCTGGTGCTGCCAAATCTACGTGCGTGGCATTATACCCCGCTGTACGTGGCAAACCATCTGTTTCGTTGGTGCGCGTGACGACTATTAATTGGTCGCTCGGACATAAGCCAGGTATATCGCCTGTGACATTAATATCGTTATCTACATTATCGGCAGCTACTACGTTAAGAATACCCTCCTGCCCAAGCGTGTTGTAGATATTGCATATTAAAGGAAAATCTGCGGGACGTTTTCCTGAAAAGCCAAGTGACATATTGGTGACAGCGATGTACGCGCCTTCCTTCCCATTAGAGCGGATATATCTTTTACGCTGTTGAAGTATATAATTATAGGCTTCCAAAATTTTTTCAGAATCAGTAATACCACTTAATATCATCATTTTTATTTTCCAATTGATACCGACCACGCCTACATTATTATTACCTGCCGCCCCGATTACGCCCGTACACCAAGTGCCGTGGCTTTCGATGCTGTGCTTATCATTGCCCGTTGTCACATTCAAACCATTATAATCATCAACGTAACCATTCACATCATCGTCTTTGCCATTATTAGGTATTTCAAGGCGATTTTGCCATATATTTGTTTTCAAGTCGGTATGATTGATGTCAAATCCTTTATCTAAAACAGCAATAACGATGGTGTCGCCGCAAGCCGTCAAGCCGCCCGTTGTGGTCTCCCATACTGAGGGGGCATTGATTTTGGTCATACTCCATTGCTTATTGTAAAAGGGGTCGTTAGGTGCGCTGCGCAATTCCACGAGATAGTTTAATTGTGCAGCCCGGACTTTGGTGTGGGCATTTATTTTAGATAAAACTTCTTGCACATCATACAAGCGGCTATCGAAAGAGATTTTATAAATATTCAAATCGGCGGCAACGGCTTTACTCGAAAAATCGCTTTTTGCAGCGTTGAGCGATTTGTACGTTGATATATCCGACACTATCATTTCAATAGATTGATTATTAATCGTTTGAACCAATACCTCGCCAGCGCGAAAGTCCACTGTGCTTTTTTGAGCAACGGCAATATTGATGAAAATAGATAATAAGACGAGTAACTGTAAACGGTTCATGTTTGATGTTTTTATTAATCTTTATACGCACAAATGCGTTATAAATTGCAAAAGTCCTACCTAAAATTACCTTTCGTTAGACTTTTTACATTCTTTTTTCAATATCAACCATTTGGAGTAGCTTTGCTGTCAATTTAAGACTTTGTTGAAAAAATGTGTCATTGCGAGCACAGCGAAGCAATCTAAGACGGTTATTAGATAGTTTTTACGTTTAAATACTCGAAATGTGCGGAAGGATTGCTTCGCTGCGCTACTAATGACACATTTTTTGAACAGTAATATAATATAAAATTCTGCCTAAATGAAAGGAAAAAAAATAATAGTTGCTATCACAGGGAGCATTGCCGCCTACAAATCGGCAATATTGACGCGCTTATTGATAAAAAATGGAGCGGAAGTTCAAATATTAATGACTGAAGCTGCCACAAAATTCATCACCCCTTTGACACTTTCTACGCTCTCAAAAAAAACTGTACATACCGAAATAGTCTCCGAAGAAAGTTGGAATAGCCACGTTGAACTCGGCTTATGGGCAGATGCTATGATGATTGCGCCGGCTACTGCAACTACCTTGGGCAAGTTGGCGCATGGCATCAGCGACAATATTGTCACAGCGGTTTACCTCTCTGCGCGTTGCCCTGTATTTATTGCGCCAGCGATGGATTTGGACATGTGGCAGCATCCAGCGACCTTAAAAAACGTAGAAATACTGAGGGGGTATGGCAATTACATCATTCCTGTTGGTCATGGCGAATTGGCAAGTGGCTTGGTTGGGGATGGGCGTATGGCAGAACCAGAAGATATAGTGGCGCATCTAAATACCTTTTTTGAAAAAAAATCTGACTTAAAAGGGAAAAAAGTGATGGTCACGGCGGGACCCACATACGAAGCCTTAGACCCCGTGCGTTTTATTGGCAATCGGTCAAGTGGGAAAATGGGTGTTGCTATAGCTGAAAACTTAGCTGAACGCGGTGCAGAAGTGGTTTTAATCTTGGGTCCATCTAAGTTAAAAACAGATAACCCCTCCGTAAAATTGATACGGGTAGAAGCCGCGCAGCAAATGTATGATGCAGCAATCGCACATTTTGATACCTGCGATGCAGCGATATTAGCCGCCGCTGTAGCTGACTATCGCCCAAAACACGTAGCCAACGAAAAAATAAAAAAGAAAGACGATAACCTCACTATTGAGTTAGAAAAAACGCCTGACATTGCAGCTAACTTAGGAAAAATCAAGCAAAAACATCAAAAATTAATTGGTTTTGCCTTAGAAACCAATGATGAAGTACAAAATGCCGTCTCCAAATTGAAGCGCAAAAATTTTGATTTCATTGTTTTAAACTCGCTCCGAGAAGCGGGTGCAGGCTTTAACCATGATACGAATAAAATAAGCATCATTTTTGATGAAAATACGATAACAACATATGATTTAAAAAACAAAGATGATGTCGCTGTTGATATTGTCAATACGCTTAAAAGTATATTAATTTGATTTACAATAATTTAAACATGAAATATCTATTGACTATTTGCCTTTGTGCTTCGATGTTTATAGCCCAAGCACAAGAACTTGATTTCGATGTCAAAGTCGTGCCACCTGCCCAAACACAATTGGCAGACCCAAAAATTTTCAAAAGTCTTGAAACGGCTTTGAAAGAATTGGTGAACAATACGAAGTGGACGGATGATGTATTTGAACTAAACGAACGCATCAAAGGTTCTATCCGTATTACCATCAAAAATGAAGGCTCGGTGAAGGATTTTACTGCGGAGTTGGCAATACAAGCCGCCCGACCTGTGTATGGCGCAGAATATACCACGCCCATATTGACGCATTTGGATAGAGAGGTATCGTTCAGCTACGAGCAATTTCAGCCACTGCAATTTGTGAAAAATGCTTTTTCTGACAATTTAACATCTTCAATTGCCTATTATATTTACGTGATGTTGGGCATGGATTACGATAGTTATGCGCCACAAGGAGGCGAACCTTACTGGCAATTGGCGCAAGATGTTTTTAATACGCTACCCGCTGCGGGTAAACCCGAATGGCAGGGTAAAGATTTAGGCAATCGCAACCGCTATTGGTTTGTCGAAAACATGCTTAGTCCGCGTTTGAAAAACTATCGTCAAGGCATATATGAGTATCATCGCTTAGGATTAGACAATGCAGCCCAAGATATGAGTCGTTGTAAAGCGGCGATCATGTCGTGTCTCGAAAAAATGGAAGAAGCGCATCAAGCCTATCCCAATACCTTAGCTGTCCGTACATTTTCGGTGACAAAAACAGATGAAATGATTGAAATTTTCAAAAATGCACCGACTGACCAGAAGACCCGCTTTATCCAAATTATGACCAAACTTGACCCCGCTAACTCAAGTAAATACAATCAAGTAGGGTTTTAATTCTACTTTGGCACGCTAATAATTTTAAAAAATACAAGAAGGTTTTTGATTTTCTTTTTATGGCGCGAGCCGCGCCATAAAAAGAAAATCAAAAACAGACCCCCGTCCTGCCAAGCATAAAAAACTTATCTTAGGTTTCTTAGAGTGCCAAAGTAGATTAATATCTACATTGCATAAAAAAAGGTGTACTTAATGTACACCTTTTTTGGGATAAATATTGTTTATCAATTATTTACGCCTACTTGCAGGAGCTGCGCTTTTAGGTTTTTTAATTTTATCTTTTGGTGCTATAAAATCATACTGCAATTGTATAGAAACAAAATAATTGCGAAATTGCAAATAAGCATCGCGTACGATGCGCCCATTAGCTGAACGCTCTGGATTTGGATTCGAATACACATTGTTTATGGATACTGAGTGGCGAACACCTAAACCCAAATTAGGTATAATCATATAATTTAAACCGATAATATAAGCTAAGTCTCTTTTATTCAAATTTTCTTGTCCAATGCTTTTGGTAATGTCAGCATTAAAGGCATTTTTAACCTCTACACTACTTGACGAGCGCAATAATTGCCCATAAGAAACACCTGTGTATATATTCCATTGATAAAAGCCCATTTCATTTTTCTTGATATAATGGCTCAAAAGCAAAGGTACTTCTGCGTATTTATACGTAATGGTTGCCCTACGCCCATCGTAGTTTGTTATCCCTTTTTCATTGGGTAGAGTGCCTTTCTCTAAATAGAGCAATTCGGTTATCACGTCCAAATTTTTTAGGATACGAAAACCGCCGCGCACACCAAAGGTTGTCCCAAATTTCTTATACCCTGATTGGTGGTCACCGTCTATCTGAGCAAAATTGATACCTACAATAGCACCTGCCTTGAAAGGGCTTTGTGCTATCAAAGCGGTAAAAGGTAAGGTTATTCTAATACCTAAAAGGATAAAACGAAGTAGTAAACGATTGGTCATGACTAAAGGTACTTTTTATGTAAACTACGTACAAAATAAGGATATAGTAGAGGGTAGGACAATACAAATATAATATTTTTTTTTGAACATATACTTTTTCTAAGTTTTTTTGCCGTAAGGTAGTGGCATATGAGACACCCCTCAGTATTTTCAATAAAATATGCCTGTCTTGTTCATTAGGAACGACGAAATAATAAAAGCGCATTTTCAAGCGCATTATATTTTTACCATATAGCTTATCTTTTAAGGCGAATATGCTCAATATTTAACGCAAAAGATGAGCTATATGGTGATAATAGAATAGTTTCAAAATGCGCTTTTATTGTTTTGTCGTTCCTTATCTATTTTAAATCTAAATAAATGACTTGTGGACAACTCTTTTCTTAAAATATAGTTACATTCTGTGGAAACATATGCCCTTTGAATTATTCTATTTATTCTGACTTAATTCTATTCATTCTTATGTACAAAAGCCTACGCGAAGCTGCCAATGACCTTGAAAAACACGGCAAACTCAAACGCATATCAACCGAAATTGACCCTCATCTGGAAATGGCAGAAATTCACCGTCGGGTATTCGATGCTGGAGGTCCTGCTTTATTGTTTGAGCGCGTGAAAGGGTCTCCTTTTCAAGCCCTATCAAATATATATGGCACGTATGAGCGCACTGATTTTCTTTTTCGACATACTATGCAAGCTGTTGAAAAAGTAGTGGAGCTAAAGCTTGACCCTTCTTTTTTTCTGAAAAAACCGATGCGTTATTTAGGTGCGCCTTTTACAGCATTAAAAGCATTACCCATGCGCCTGCCCCTCAGTATGGCAGCTGCTGCTTATGCCCAAACGACTATTGGTAAATTGCCGCAAGTAAAATCGTGGGGAATGGATGGTGGGGCATTTGTAACCCTCCCGCAAGTCTATACCGAAGACCCCGAAAAACGAGGTGTTATGGGTAGTAATATTGGTATGTATCGCATACAATTATCTGGAAACCAATATATTATGAATAAAGAAGTGGGGCTACATTATCAAATTCATAGGGGTATTGGGGTGCATCACGAAAAGTATAACCGTTTAGAAGAGCCGTTTTTATGCTCCGTTTTTATAGGCGGTCCACCGTCTCACGCGTTGGCTGCTATATTTCCGCTGCCCGAAGGTTTACCCGAAGTTACCTTCGCTGGTATGCTCAATGGCAGGCGGTTTCGATATGCAAAAGATAGTAAAGGGTCTATGATTTCAGCTGATGCTGATTTTGTGATAACAGGTATTATTCGCAAAAAAGATAAAAAACCAGAGGGTCCTTTTGGCGACCATTTGGGGTATTATAGTTTGCAGCATGATTTTCCTGTAATGGATGTCTTGAAAGTCTATCACCGCAAAAATCCATTGTGGCATTTTTCCGTAGTGGGTCGCCCACCTGCAGAGGACAGTTCTTTTGGATATATGATACACAATATTGTAAAGCCTCTTACTCCACAAGAGTTTCCGGGCGTGACCGAAATTCATGCCGTTGATGCCGCAGGTGTTCATCCTTTGTTACTTGCTATTGGTAAAGAACGTTATATGCCCTTCCGTGAAACCAAGCCCGAGGAGATATTGACTATTGCTAACCGCATTTTGGGTAGTGGGCAGACTTCTTTGGCAAAATTTCTTTTTATCGCTGCGGATACTGAGGGGGTCGGCATTTCTACTAAAAAAATCCCTCTATTTTTCAATTATATCTTAGAACGTATTGATTTAAAACGAGATATACATTTTCAAACCCGCACAACGATTGACACTTTAGATTATTCAGGCACAGGTTGGAATGAAGGGTCGAAAGTCGTTGTGGCTGCTGCTGGGCAAAAAAGAAGAGAACTCAAAACTGAACTACCCGAAGGACTGACTTTGCCAAGCGGTTTTTCTAATCCAGTATTTGTGCAAAAAGGGATATTGGCTATAAAAAGCCCAAAATTTAGAGAGAATACTGAGGGGTATCGTCAAGCGGAGGAGTTATGTCAATATCTGGCTAATTTCGATTTCAAGCACATTCCGATGGTTATAATGGTTGATGATAGTGATTTCGTGGCAAAAACAGTTAATAATTTCGTGTGGGTTACGTTCACCCGAGCCAACCCGAGCCACGATATACACGGCATCAATGCTAAAACGGTTTTCAAACATTGGGGCTGCGATACGATGGTGATAGATGCCCGTATCAAACCGCACCACGCGCCTGAGTTGGTAGTAGATAAAAAAGTATCGGAAAGTGTAGATAAGTTGTTTGCAAGGGGAGGTGACTTGGCAGGTTTGATATGATTTTAGGTTAATTAGCTTAGTAGATTTCTCTTTTAGGTTAAAAAG
>JAYVKQ010000457.1:0-5529 GCA_043768285.1 Saprospiraceae bacterium
AATTAATCATGCCTTTTTTCTACATTTACGCCTGTAAACATATTTAATCATAGAAAATAAATAACAATGGAAAAAGGAGATTTAACCTACCGCATCAATGGCTGCGCAATGACAGTCCATTCAATACTCAATCGTGGTTGTCGTGAATATGTCTATTGTCGAGCATTGGCGATAGAATTAGGACGCGCCAATATTCCTTTTCAAAGGGAAGTATGGCTACCTATTTATTATGGACCTCTCATAATATCAAAGCGGCGAGTTGATTTTTTATGCGATAATAAAGTCACGATTGAAGTCAAAGCTAAATCTGTGCTTACAAATGAAGATATGTCACAATCACTTAATACGTTAGAGCAAACCAATGTAAAAGATGGTTTGTTGCTTAATTTTGGTGCATCGGCATTGCAATACAAACATCTTTTTAATAACAAATACGACCCTAATAAAATTGGAGAAGATATTACACCCGAAATGGTAGGAGAACCCAGTAATGAGTTGTGGGAATTACGGAATTATTTACCCGATTGGGTCATTCATAAGATGCAATACGATAAACTGAATAAGAAAAAATAGATGAATTTGAATTAGGATTTAAGGATATAAAAGATGGTAAGGATTAGCGCGGTGCAAATCCTTACCATCTTTAAAATCTTTATCATCTTAATTCTAATTCATCCCTTCTGTGGCTTCGGCTGCATTTACTTGAATTAGGATTTAAGGATACAAAAGATGGTAAGGATTAGCGCGGTGCAAATCCTTACCATCCTTAAAATCTTTATCATCTTAATTCTAATTTAACCATTCTGTGGCTTCGGCTGCATTTACTTGAATTAGGATTTAAGGATACAAAAGATGGTAAGGATACGACCTTATACTAAATATGCAGTGGCATAAACCTAAACCCTTCTGTAAAAATGATAGCGAAAAAGATTGAATTAGAAGTGGACTTTATAGGCGGCGAAGGGGCATTGACAGCTGTGGAAGAAAAAGGACTAAGCGATTTTTTCAAACAACGTAAGAAAGCAAAAAGCGACACACCGTCCTCCTGTATAACCAATAAAAAAAGGTTGCCAATATAGAAAGTAGTTCAAGTATCTGCATAAATATACATCTTAAACCCTTCTTTGCCTGTAGGTAGATCAAGACGGCAGTGTCCAACGAGCCAAGTTATTTTGTGATTTCCTCTTAAACCCTTCTCAGCCTTCGGGTAGATTGAATGCCCCTCACTATTTCACCCAAAATACTGAGGGGTCTATTTTTTGAAGCCTACCTTTGAGTTTTTACAAAAAAAGCTTATCTTTGTCTTAAATTTCAATTACATGATATCACCTGTATTAAAACCGAGTATCTCCAAAAGGGTGTTCTGGGATATTGACTATGATAGTTTAGACTATAACAAAGACCGCTTTTACATCATCGAAAAGGTGATGAACTACGGTTTATGGAATGACTTTATAGAGCTAGTCAAATTTTATGGCAAAGAGACCATCAAAAAAGAAATCGTACAATCTTCCTATCTGAAAAAAGATGTCTTGAATTTTCTCTGTTTATATCTTGATTTAAAGCCCTCTGATTTCAAATGTTACAAACGCAGACAGTCAACGGAGACACACTGGAATTACTGAAAACCTTGATGGCAACGCCTGCCCTTCAACAATTTGATTTAGTAGGTAGGACAAACATAGCCCTCCGCTTAGGTCATCGTTTAAGTATTGATTTAGATTTATTTACAGCACAACCCTTTGATGTTGAGCGTCTTGCTCGAACTCTCATCGCTCAATTTCCCAATACAATAATTGCCTCACAAAGTGAAGCGATGCTGTTTTTGTACATCAATGATGTCAAAATAGATATGGTCGTGTTACCATATTCTTACATTGAGCCTGTTGATATAATAGAAGGTATTCGTTTCGTGTCAATACCAGATATTGTAGCTATGAAATTGAGTGCTATTGCTCGCCGAGGTGTAAAGAAAGACTTTTGGGATATTGCGGAACTCTTGGATATGTATAGTTTGTCTGAAATGATAGACTTTTACAAATTGAAATATCAATCCAATGATATTTTTCATTTGGTTCGGTCACTTGCTTATTTTGAAGATGCAGAAAAGCAAAAAGACCCCGACCCGTTGAAAAAAATGACTTGGAAACAGGTGAAGGATAAAGTTTATAGAGCTGTAAAAAAATATTTGGAACGACAGAAAATTTGATATAACCCCTTCTGTGCCTTCGGCAAAACAACAAACTCCCTCAGTATTTCGCTAAGAATACTGAGGGGGTTTTGCCTTAAATTAATAACGTGCCAAAGTAGTATTTACTAATGTTCTAACACAACTTTATCCGTTTTAAAAAGTCTGCCCATCGAAGGTACGTAAGATGTACATATCGTTGGGCAAGTTTGAAAGGTCAAGGGTTAGCGTAGCGTAGCCTTTGGTGATAGCGTCCATTTTTTTCTGCAAAACTACCTGCCCCAAACGATTGATAACTGATATATCCAGCGTTTGTGCCTGCGCGCTTTCAATATCTAAAGTCACCAAACCCGTTGTCGGATTGGGCGAAATGAAGACTTCAAACGATTGCCCCACTGCGGTTGGGGGAAAAGCATACGGGAGTGTACCCGTATATATTGTTCCAACACCAACTCGTGAGATAGCAACTTCGCCAAAAGCAGTATAAGGCACGAGCACAGTTGTAGATAAATCAGTATACGTTAATGTGGGTGTACAACTGTTAAGATTGACTCTTTCAACACATTGAGCATTGAGGTTGAACGTGAGTAAGCAAAAAGCAAAGAACTTAGTTAAGATTTTCATGTGAAAATGTTTTTAGTGGTAAAAAATAAGGGTAAAAGTCAATTGTGTAATCATTAAAGACACAACGAGAGCGTTGTTGCCATGGGTATCAACAAGTAGTTTTGAAATCACGCGTTACGTAAGCGTCAAATTCCGAGATAATGACTTTTTTAATCGCTTCCTCATCCGCAGATACTGAGGGGGTCTGCGCATAAGTAGCTGAATAACAAATAATTATAAAATTGAATATAAATATTTTTTTCAAAATATATAAATATTTTAAAATAAAAAATTTAGAATAAAAAATATTTTTTAAAGCATATCTATAACTCTCCTTCAAAGGGCATTTGAAAGAATGATACCTAAACTTCTACTCCTCAAAGCAGTCGTTTAGGCTTCTACCTCGTCAGTGATAAGTGTTTTTATTTGTGCCGCCATTTCTGCGGTAACAGTCACGCCGTGTGCTTCGAGGGCGTGTTGGGCAGCTTGCGCCAAAACTTCTTCTTCGGTGTTGGCAATAACGACAGCAGGGCAATCAAAGCCAGCATCGCAACAGTTTAATTTTTTCATGATTTTTGGATATTTTAATGGTTAAAAATTACTATACCTATTATTTTTTGTGACAAAAGAGCAAGTGGTTTAGGAAACTGATTTTGATTGTTTTTTGAAATTTTATACCTTTCTGAGTGCTAAAATATGAGCGCGTTTCGCGCCATCAAACTTCGCATGACTGAGGGGGGTATTACCCTCGTACAGCAACCGCATAATCCTGAACAGATGCCAAAGGCGCGTTCAAATGTTTCCCCACCTCTGTCATATCCATTGCATTGCCTTCGGCATAATCCAACATTAAAGCAGCAAAAGACTGTTCAAGCGGATAAGGTGAATTGGCTTTCTGTTGTAATAATGCTTCAACTGGAACGTGTTCTACTTCAAAGTTTTTACCATGTATTTTTTCAAAAATTTGGATGACTTCTTTTGGGCTAAGGGCTTCGGGTCCGCCGATGTCGTGAATGCGATTGGCAGCCATATTTTCATCTAAGGCGGCAACAGCGAAGCGGGCAACATCCTTAAAAGAAACCCAACTCAATTTGTTATCGCCATCGCCATATATACGGGCTTTGCCATTCGGAAAGTCAAAACCAAGTGCAGGACTGAGCCATATTTCCATAAAATAATTGGCTTGCAAGCTGCAACACGTCATGCCTCGAGCGTCTGCAAGTGCATCTTCTACTGCGCGTTTGGCATCTGACAGAGGATTGGGGTTCGATGTATTGTTTTTAAAAGAAACAAATACAAAGTGTTTTACACCCGCTTTTTTAGCCGATTTGACCAAACTCAACTGCCCTTGATGGTCAACCGTTTCGATAGAATCGCCCTCGCGTCCCGTCAAAGTACAGGAGGCAGTAGATATTATTTTATCAATACCTTGACAGGCTTTGTCCAACGAATCAGGGTCTTTTAAGTCGCCAACAGCGATGTCTGCGCCCAATTCTTTTAATGTTTCGACTTTTTCAGCCGCAGAATCTTTGCGCACTAAGGCGCGAAAAGGTGTTTTTTGAGTGGTAAGTAGGCGGCATATTTCTGTGCCTACCAAGCCAGTAGAGCCAACAATGAGTACCATTTTATATTAATTTTTTTTGGTTAACAAATGAGTTTTATGTAAAACTTAAAAATTTATTCTAATTTTAAATCTTTATCTTTAGACCATAACATACCACTCCAAGCCAATAGAATAGCAGTCATTACTATTGTTATCCAGCCCGAACTTTTTTCTTCACCGCGCAGCAACGCACCTATACCAACGATTATGACTAACGTATTGGTAACGAGTGCGAGCGCGAAAAAGCCTCGCCTTGCTATGGAAGGGCCAGCATTGCGTGCCACAATGGAGGCTATCCCTACCCCAATCAGTACTGTGGCATAACCACGCGCGATAAGGTCAAATTTAGTTGTCATTTCTACTTTTGAAACGGCAGATAAATTCATAAAAGCTTCTGGCATGAGTAACAGGGGAATACCATAAGCCAAAGCCACAAATGCCTGAAAAAGGAAGAAGTTTCTACTTGTCATAATGGTCATTTTAAAAATGAATAATAAAAAATTATACTATCAATTTATCAGAGCATATAAAGAGCTATTTTAAAAAGTTCAAATCTTAAAAGTCAATTGTGTAGCATTCAGCTAAGCTTGAACAGTGTTTTGTAATAAGATTAAGAAAAGAAGGGCTTAATTCGCCTCAACTGCGGCTTCAACGCCCAATTGCTCCATCAACGCCATTTGGTCGGCAACGAGCCAATGGCTCACTATTTTGCGATTTTCGATGGTGTAAGTGACCACAAATGGTAAATCTATGGTGCGATAGCTGGGCATAATGTCGCCAAATTGCCCCTCATGCTTGCCAATCAAGCGTGCACGGACGACTACGCGATTGCCTTCGGCAGTCATTTCATCAGCTAAAATTTCATATTTAGGAAAAGCTGCATCAAAAAAAAGGATGTGTTCGGTTAAAGCTTGGTCAGTGATATAGTGCGCGCATACTTCAAGCGTTTTTTCTTTACCACTTATGGCATTGAGGTACTCCAAAACGAACGCCTTGTTGTTCATTGCTTGATTCATTGTATATTGTTTTTTTCTGGATTAAAAAAATATGCTAACAGCACTTTCTAATGCAAAACATATAGAAGTAGAGACGTTGCACTGCAACGTCTTAGGTGTAGTCAAAAAGTCGAAGGAAA
>JAYVKQ010000458.1:0-2794 GCA_043768285.1 Saprospiraceae bacterium
CCGATAAACACAAACGTGCTACCCCAACTCAATATCCAAGACGGCGGCGTACCCAATATCTCCTGCACATCATCGCTACGGAGTTCTATTTTTTCGTGATCTTCCATTTTTTTTTTATAGAGATTGGATATTGTGAGATTTGAGATTGATTGCCGCCGGTAGTTTAGGAAACTGAAAATATTTTTTTTCAAAAAAAAATATTTTCAGTTTCCTAAACTACTTGCGATACCCCTCAGTATTTAGAGCCTCTACGACCCCAATTCCAACTGATTTTTAACCAAATTATAATAAGCCCCACGCGCCCTTGTCAATTCCTCATGATTACCTTGCTCAATAATTTCACCACGTTCCAACACGATGATATTATCGGCATGGCGCACTGTACTCAAGCGGTGAGCGACAATAACAACCGTTTTTCCCTTGAAAAACTCTTTCAAATTGTCCATAATCACCAATTCATTGTAAGCATCTAAGGCATTGGTGGCTTCGTCAAAAAAGATATATTCGGGGTCTTTATAGACGGCACGCGCAATCAAAAGGCGTTGTTTTTGCCCTTGCGACAAGCCTACGCCATCGTCTCCAATTTTGGTATTATAACCCAAAGGCAGCGATTCGATATGCTGTTGAATATTCGCCACTTTTACGGCACGTAATAGTTTTTTCTTATCAATATGCTCATCGCCGAGGGCAATATTTTTAGCAATGGTTTCATTAAAAATAAAGCCTTCTTGCATCACCACGCCGCATTTTTCACGCCATACACGGTTTTGGATATTGTTCAACGACACATCGCCCAATTTTAAGAACCCCTCAGTCGGTTGATAAAAATTGAGCAATAATTTCAAAATAGTTGTCTTTCCCGAGCCACTTGACCCCACCATTGCAATGGTTTGCCCCTTCGGTATTTTCAAATTCATCCCCCTCAGTATCATAGGCGAGTGGACGCTACCGTATTGAAAATGAACGTTTTGGAGATATAAATCGCCATTTTCGGGCAGCACGTTCATGCGCTCGGTTTTGCCATCTTCATCATCTTTGGCGTGTACCTCGTTCAAACGCTCCAACGATATTTTGGCATCTTGGGCAGCTTGAATGAAATGCACCATATTATCTAAAGGACCATTCAGTTGCCCGATGATATACTCAATCGCCACCATGCCCCCGATAGAAAGTGTCCCCTCCGTCACAGCTTTGGCAGCAATAAATGTAATGATGATATTTTTCATTTCCCTTAAAAAAGAGGCTCCCGCGCGTTGGCTTTGTTCGAGTGCCAAATAAGCGATACTGACGCGATATAGTTTGGCTTGTATGCGCTCCCATTGCCAGCGTTTTTGCTTTTCAGCATTGTGGAGTTTTATCTCATTCATGCCCGAAATCAACTGAATAAGGTTCGATTGATTTTCAGACATTTGGTCAAAACGCTTGTAGTCTAATTCCTTTCTTTTCTTCAAAAAAAGTAAAATCCACGTCATATACACCACTGTAAAAATGGAATACATGAAAAATATTTCGACATTGAAAAAGAACAAAACAAAGCCAAATATAACGAAATTGACAAGAGAAAACAGTGTAGATAGCACATTGCCCGTCAAAAAATGCTCCACGCGGTGGTTGTCATTTATCCGTTGTAGCAAGTCACCTGTGTGTTTGGTATCGAAATAGCGGGGCGGCAATTTCATCAATTTTATCAAAAAATCCGATACCAGCGATATATTGACCCGCGTACCAATGTGTAGCAAAATCCACCCTCGAATAAACTCCACGGAGGTGTAAGATAGGAACAAAACGACTTGACCAATCAAAACAAGTTTAATTAAGCCCAAGTCCTTATTATTGATACCTACGTCCACGATGGTTTGCGTCAAAAACGGAAAAACCAATTGCAACATCGAGGTCATCACCAAGCCAATGATAAGTTGGCGGAGTAGTTTTTTATAGCGTAAAAGATAGGTAAATAAAAATTTGAAGCCCGATTTGTCCACTTTTTCGCCATCACGGTCAAAAAACTCGGGCGTGGTTTCCATCAAAAGGATAATACCACTGCGCTCACCTTCAATAATATCACTTGCCCAACCGTCTATAAATTCTTCTTTTGTCAGCTTGTATTTACCCGAAGCGGGGTCAGCCACGCGCACACCCGAACTCGTAATGTCATAGACCACCACAAAGTGCTGTTGCCGCCAGTGGGCAATCATGGGCAAAGGCAAGCCATCCGCCAACCGCTCCCAACTCACTTTGGCAGCAAGGGTATTCATGCCTATTTTTTCGGCAGCGTCAGATATATCAATGAGGGCAACGCCATCTTTACCGATATGGGTGAGGTCTCTTAGATACTCCAACGAATAATGCCGACCGAAGTGACGGGCAACCATGCGTAAGCACGTCGCGCCACAATCCATAGCATCAAGTTGTTTATAAAACGGAAAGTCCTTAGCCATAAATGATTTTGCTGATAAAATTGTATCCAGTTTCTCAGTGCGGTTTTGGGTTAGAGATAAAAGCGATTAAAGGCTTTGCACTACATGGTGAGATATAAGATGGGCTTCTGACCACGCAGCACTTAGCAACACGACAATAAAAAATAGCGCAAAAGCCAGTAAGTTTAGGTCTTTTACAACCTAATGATTTACGGGCTTCTGCTGGGTTTTCTCAATTCAGTCTGTTTGCTGAGCTTCCTACAATGAAAGTATATATAAATAATTTTTATAATTCTTTCACTTTTAGTTTTCAAGAACTGTACCGAAATTAGGGTACACTCTCGGCTGGTGGGATTACCTTAGATAACGGTATCTTT
>JAYVKQ010000459.1:0-4214 GCA_043768285.1 Saprospiraceae bacterium
TACTTGCCCCTACCTGTATTGAGGTTGGTTCGAGAAAAGGTGATAACGTATCGCGCACGATAACATTGAACGCCGTATCCGTCCCCACGTTTTGGAAGCGTATCATATACTCTAAATCGGTATTTTGTTCAATAAAATGATCGGTTTGGTAGCCGACAGGCGAAGCCAATTTGGTATTACTCTCCGCCGAGCCGACAATGCTTTGGCAATCGGTGTCTAAAAATGGGTCGCCATCTGCTTCGGGCAACTGTAAAACAAAGCCTCTACTGATGTCGCCACTTGTGTTTGTGCCGCAACCTTCAATAGTGATGGCTACGAGTGATTGGTTTGTGGGATAGCCTCTTTCCTGTTCCGCTTGCAATCGGAAGGTTTTGCCATTTGGTTTGAAAGCAAAATTCACGCTTTCTCCCGCATTGAATGGGCGGCTACTTTGTAAAAAAACAACATGATCCTCAATAACGCCATATTTGATGGGGCTTGAAGTGGCTTGTTGTCCTGTGTTTTGAAGACTGAATCGAATACTATCTCTATCGCATCTACCCCGCACTTCCATTTTTGCACCCCGCCACGAAGGGCAAACGGTATCGGGATATATGTGTGCTTCGGTGCAAGCGGTGCGCCCCAATAGGGAGGGGGTCGCGCACGAAGCCTTGACTATGATATTGAAAACGCCACATTGTAAGACATCTACATCGCCAACATTAAAGCGATATGTTCTATTATTTCTTGAAACAACAGGCTTAGTTGCCGATTGAAAAATCAAATTAGTATCCAAAGTCACTTCCACATAGGCATTAAATACGGGTAGTGTACCATTATTGCAATAACTAACAGTATAAGTATTATCAAAACAACGGCGCAACAAAGGCGTACCAATATCCACACGCAAGCCTGAACAAGATAAAATAGGTTTGAATGGTAAATCAAAAACAACAGTTTTTTCAAATCCTACAATATTGATTAGACTGTCTGTAAAACAAGCTTGCCATAAATTATTAGGGGCAAAAACGCTGATTTTATAACGACCACTATCCAATTGAAAGGTATAACGCCCATTGACATCACTGACAGCATTAAACACTTTATTAACCCCTCCATCCGCTTTCATTACCCACCCACTTATCGGTAAATCATTGTCATCTATTCTACAGTTATTGTTTAAATCACCCACTATTCTACCTATTATGCGGTTGGCATATACCAAACCTGTTCCATTCGTTTTTATCAAATAACCCGTCCTGCGTATAGTCCCACCTGAGTTATTATCAATACGCCCTGTTAATAAAAAACCATTATCACTACATTCAATTAGGCTGAACAATAAATAAAGTGTATAATCAACACTGGGTATATTCTCCACATCTTCGGTCAATTTTTTCGACCAAGCTGTAGTGCCATTGGTATTTAATTTCAATAATTCTGTCTCAAAAAAGATACGACTTGCCCCATATCCCAACACTGCTAAACCACCATCTTGAGTTCCCGTGATATTAACAATTTCTTTGTCGTTTATGAAAGTGGGTGTCATTTTCCACACTTCTCGCCCATCCGTTTTAAATTTGACGACATCCCGCGCGGTACAAGCTGCCAAATCCCCGTCTTTCAAACGGGCTAAACGATAGAACCCTGTGATAGGCGTAGCAATATTGATGCTGTTCAACAATTGCCCATTTTTATTCAATATCCATAAGATTGCGCGATTATTGGTTTTATCATTGATTTGCCAAAAAATAGTACCATCAGTATCTTCTTCAAAGCCATTTAATATGTCTGTGGGTTCTGGATATTGTTTTGTCCATAGCGTATCGCCTGTTGCGCCGCATTTGGCTAATACAGCAGCATTATTTCTATTCGTACCCAATATACCAACGCTATTATTGGATAAGGCACGAATAACTTTAATATTGACGGAAAAAGGTATGCGCTTTGACCAAACGCTGTCGCCATTAGGGGTGAGTTTTACCAATCGGACGGAAGGTGATGTGTCATTTATGGCAATGACACATCCGCCATCCGTTGTTTTGGCAAGGTGTAATTCACTGATTTTACTGATATTGGCGTATGTTTTTGTACGCAATACCGCACCATCGGCATCGGTTTTTAGGACAACCAAAACATTATCGCTATTGACACCACACGTAATAAACCCGTTATCGTCTGTTTGATAAGACCCAAATGTGTTCGATATACTCGAATACGTCCGTTTCCAACCCTGTGCTGTAAGCGTCAAAACGCTTAGGCAGATACAGATTATAACCGATAAAAAACGTGTAGCGAGTGTCATGGATATTCTATTTTGTTGTGAAATTTATGTATAAGAATTAGAATATTAAGTTTTATAAAACACTTACCATTCTAATTCCTATCATTTCATAACACAAATATGAGGGCAATTATTTTATAACACAATTACATATAATCGTTTTTGTAAAATATAAATTTTAAATAGATATTGATTATCAGTAATTTAAGCGTATTTTTGTAAATATTTATTTTAATTACTATAAAATAATTTACAAAAGATTAACAAATAATAGCGAAAAGTATGGTTGAATTTATATTTCGGAGCTATGCCCCTTATAAAGAAGTGGTATAACTTGCACAGTTACCCATATTGCGCACCTAACGGTGCTTTATGTTTATGTTATTATGCAAGGCACCGTTAGGTGCGTAATATGGGTAACTGTGCAAGTTATCCTACTTCTTTATAAGGGCATAGCTCCGAAATATAACAAAATATTAGTAACAAATTTTTACGAAAATGCTGAGTAGTCAATTGATGCAACTGATAAAATCCCTTACAAAACACGATTTGCGTGAAATGCGTAAGGTCGTGCGCTCTCCTTATTTCAATCAAAGAGAAGACGTTATTCTGTTATTTGATTACATTGAAAAAAATATAGCTTCACAAAAAGCTGATTTTTCAAAGGAAAATGTTTTTAAAAACCTTTTTCCAAAGGATACATATAATGATACACAGCTTAGACAAATCATGTCGTACCTATACAAAATCATTCAAAACTACTTAATTACTGAGGGGGTGCTACATGATGACATGAATTCTACGCTGTACTTATTACAAGCTTTTCAAAAAAAAAATATTGATAAATTAATAGAAAAACAAATTGAACAATCTATATATGCCATTGAAAATCAACAACTTAAAAATGCTTTATTTCATTATTCAAAATACAAAATCAGGATAGAAGAATATGAGTTTTTTAGAAATAAAAATCGCAGTGGAGAATTACATCTACAAAGCCTTTCGGATGAATTAGATTATTTTTATTTATCCGAAAGACTGCGTCAATCCTGTATTTTATTTGCGCATCAAACCCATACCAAACAAAATTACAAACAACCTTTTATCGAAAGTATAATCACCATTTTAGAAGATATTATCGAGGAAGTGCCTCTTTCTGTGTCTGTTTATTTCTATACTTATAAAACGTTGGTAGAGCCAGATAATGAACAACATTTTCAATATTTAAAAAAAATAATTGTTGAAAATGGGCGTATGTTTTCAGAAGGAGAATTAAAAGATATTTATGTCCTTGCTACTAATTATTGTATCCGTAGGTTAAACAATGGTGATAAACAATATGGGATTGAAGCACTTAACTTGTATAAAGGGCGTATAAAAAATGGTGTTCTTTTAGAAAATGATGTTTTACCGCACTATACATATAAAAATATTCTTGCATTAGCTATAAAAGCTGAAGAATTCCAATGGGCAGAACAGTTTTTAAATGAGTTTAAAAAATATTTACCTGAAAAAGATAGAGAAAATATTTTTGAATACAATCGTGGCATATTCTTATTTCGTATGGGCAACTATGCTGAGGCAATGGTTTTATTGCAAAAAGTAAACTTGACTGATGTGCTATACAACCTCGATGCACGACAACTTCTCGCCCGCATCTACTACGAACAAAACGAACTCAATCCCCTTATGTCGCTCATTGAAAGCGCAAAAGTGTATCTGCACCGACAAAAAGGCATTGGCTACCACCACGAGATGTACGCCAATTACTTCCGTTTTATGGATAAAATGCTAAAAATTGATATGAAAAACCCTAATGCACGCAAAATACTGAGGGGGGAGGTCGAAAAGACGCAATTGCTGGCAGAGAGGGATT
The DNA here is from genome assembly GCA_043768285.1 of Saprospiraceae bacterium. Taxonomy (GTDB): domain Bacteria; phylum Bacteroidota; class Bacteroidia; order Chitinophagales; family Saprospiraceae; genus JAAFJT01. The sequence goes on from JAYVKQ010000459.1 coordinate 4,140, forward strand.
GGCTGTTGCTGGTACTAAGCTGAAATAGAGTATGAAGTATTTGTACATTGATTTTACATTTCGCAGGGCGATTGA
>JAYVKQ010000460.1:0-19655 GCA_043768285.1 Saprospiraceae bacterium
AAAATATGAAGCTAAGGGCAGATACATTACAGAAAACCTATGGGTCGCGGCAAGTCGTGAAAGGCGTGTCCGTTGAGGTCAATCGTGGGGAAATTGTCGGTTTGCTGGGACCCAATGGGGCGGGTAAAACGACCTCTTTTTATATGATTGTGGGTTTCGTAAAACCCAATAGTGGAGCCGTGTATCTTGATGATGAAAATATCACGGACTTAGCCATGTATCGCCGGGCGCAAAAGGGTATTGGCTACCTGCCTCAAGAGCCTTCGGTTTTTAGAAAATTGAGTGTCGAGGATAACATTCGAGCGGTGTTAGAAATGACCCCCCTCAGTATTGATGAGCAAAATGCCAAATTAGAAGAGCTTATTAATGAGTTTGGTTTAGAAAAAGTTAGAAAAAACAACGGTGACAGCCTAAGCGGTGGCGAGCGCAGACGCACGGAAATTGCCCGTGCATTAGCCACATCGCCCAATTTTATCTTACTCGATGAGCCTTTTGCGGGTATTGACCCGATTGCTGTTGAAGATATACAATATATAGTTGCTAAATTAAAAACGAAAAATATTGGTATCCTCATCACTGACCATAATGTGCAAGAGACTTTGTCTATCACTGACCGCGCTTACTTGATGTTTGAAGGCAATATATTAAAAGCTGGAACAGCTGAAGAACTCGCTGCCGATGAAATGGTGCGCAAGGTATATCTCGGTAAAAACTTTGAGTTACGCAGAAAACATATTGAAGTGTGATAGGTTTTTGTTGCCACTAATTACACTAATTTTCACTAATATGAGATATTTCTATTAAAAAAAATTAGTGAAAATTAGTGCAATTAGTGGCAACAATGATTATGATTTTTATAAAAATATGAAAGGCAAAACCAATATAGATTTTTTAGAAAATATATCACAAAGCATTGACAATAAAGCGTTTGTGAAATTAACTTTATCAAAACCCAAGTACCAAGGGGATTTGAAAAATATCTATGCTCGGCTTGTTTTAATAAAAAATCAATCTAAAATATCTTTTACGTTTCGCTATCAAACCCGCGATGAAGTCAAAAATATGGAGATAGCCGAAGCATTACAATTCATAGAAACGCAGATAGGCACAACTTTCCTCAATGCTGTTTTGTTTTCCACTTATTCAGAAACGACTATTTTATTTAATAAAAAAGGTGAAAATCCTCAGTTTTCGTCAAAAATAATCAAAGATAATGACTTGTCCAGAGGCACTCGGGAGGGGGTAAAAACTATAGCCCACGATAATGAAAAACAGCGATTAATTTCTCCTAAATCGTTATATCTTAATGATTTAGGCATAACGAGCAAAGAAGGTATTGTGAAAAATGATGCTCAACACAAATACCGCCAAATCAATAAATACGTCGAAATTATAGAAAGTTTAATCAAGGAAAATCCCTTGCCCAAGGATGCCATTATCGCCGATTTTGGCAGTGGCAAAGGCTATTTGACATTTGCTTTGTATGATTATTTGATTTCTAATTTAAACTTAACCCCCTCAGTATTTGGCTTCGAATTGCGCGAAAATTTGGTTCAATTATGTAATGATATTGCCCATAAAAATGAATTCAAGCAACTAAAATTCATCGCTCAAGATATTAATGATTTTGAAGAAAAGCATTTAGATATGCTGATTGCACTACACGCTTGCGATATTGCTACTGATATTGCGATTGCAAAAGGTATCAAAGCGCAAGCGAAAATAATAGTGGTTGCGCCGTGTTGCCATAAGCAAATTCGGAAACAATTGGCTGTAAAAAACGAAATGCAGCCCATATTGCGCCACGGCATCATGGAAGAACGTCAAGCCGAAATATTGACCGATGGTATTCGCGCTTTGTTATTGGAAGCACATGGGTACAAAACAAAGGTTTTTGAATTTATATCAACGGAACATACGCCCAAAAATGTGATGATAGTAGGTGTAAAAAATAAGGCAAAAAAAGAAGCCTTTGCGCAAATAGAACGTATTAAAACGCATTACGGAATAACCTATCATCATTTGGAAACGTTATTGGAAAACAATTCTGCATAATTTTCTTTTTTTTCAAAAAATACTATTGTACTAATTGTAAGATTTACACTAACTTTGCGAAACTTTTTTTACTTTATTTATAAAACAAAAAAAAATCCTAATAACATGGGAAAAGTTAAAGTAGCCATTAACGGCTTTGGACGTATCGGGCGTATCACGTTCCGCAATTTGGTCAAAATGAAAAATGTGGAAGTCGTGGCAATCAACGACTTAACGGATAATAACACCTTAGCGCATTTATTGAAATATGACTCTGTGCATGGCAAGTTTGACGGCGAAGTGAGTGCTGATGCCTCTTTTTTGTATGTCAATGGTGCAAAAATCCATGCTTTAGCAGAAAAAAATCCTGCCGCTTTGCCTTGGAAAACAATGGACATTGATGTGGTGATTGAATCAACAGGTCGTTTTACCGATTCTGAAACTGCAAAAATGCACCTTCAAGCGGGGGCAAGAAAAGTGCTTATTTCTGCACCAGCTACGGGTGATGTGCAAACCATCGTATTGGGTGTTAATGATGGCACATTGTCAGCCGAACAAACTATCGTTTCAAATGCCTCATGTACTACCAACTGCCTTGCGCCAATGGTAAAAGTGCTTGACGAAGCGTTTGGTATCGAAAGTGGCTTTATGCAAACCATTCACGCTTATACAGCTGACCAAAGTCTTCAAGATGCGCCGCACAAGGATTTGCGCCGTGCGCGTGCTGCGGCTTACAGCATTGTGCCGACTTCAACGGGTGCAGCAAAAGCGGTAGGTTTGGTATTACCACATTTGAAAGGTAAATTGAATGGTGGTTCTATGCGCGTGCCTATCCCTTCTGGTTCAATCACTGACTTCACAGCAGTTTTGAAACGCCCTGTCACGAAAGAAGAAGTGAATGCAGCGTTTGAAGCCGCTTCAAAAGCAGGTTTGAAAGGCATTTTGTACTATGAAACTGACCCTATCGTGTCTATTGACATAGTAGGCAACAAGCACTCTTGCATTTTCGATTCTGATTTGACATTGACTATCGGCAATACCGTAAAAGTATTGGGTTGGTACGATAACGAAGCAGGTTATTCTGCACGTTTGGCGGACATGGCAGAGCGTGTTGGCAGCTTGTAATTTTTTAGAAAAGCATTTATGAAACATAAGCCCTATCAATTCAGTTGGTGGGGCTATTTTTTTGCCTATATTTACTGCCTAAGTAAAAGTATCGTCGAATTTATTCGACGGGTTGCATAAGTCATTGATTATCAACGCCTCCGTCGAATAAATTCGACGGTACATTTTGACCAACTTCCATTTTGAATATTTCTAAATTTTTTATTATGAAAAAATTAGCTATTATTTTAAGTTTCATTATAGCAAATGCTATATCGGCATATGCTCAAACAGCCGCCGATTTGCAAAAAATCAAAGCGAACCACACGCCACGTCATTACGCGCTGTTGAAAGAATATGTGGATTTTTTGTCCATCCCAAATACCATGAATGACCCTGAGCAATTGCGCGCCAATGCACAATTTGTGATGGATATGATGAAAAAACGGGGTATAGGTAACGTGCAATTGTTGGATGCGGACACCAAAACGGCTATACCTTGTGTCTATGGCGAAGTGGTGACAAAAGGGGCAACAAAAACCATAATTTTTTACGCGCATTACGATGGGCAGCCTGTCAATCCTGACAAGTGGGCAGAAGGTTTATCGCCATTCAAACCGCAATTGGTTACAAATTCGTTAGATAAAGGGGGTAAATTCATGGATTTTCCGAAAGAAAATGACCCGCTAAATAATGATTGGCGCATATATGCCCGCGCCGCTTCTGACGACAAAGCGGGCGTTTTTACTATATTGAATGCCTATGATGCTATACGCCAAAGTGGGCTTGCGCCAAAAATCAATATCAAATTTTTCTTTGAAGGTGAAGAAGAAAAAGGCTCAACCAACCTTGGCGAAATATTAGAAAAACATAAAAATTTACTCAAAGCCGATGCCTGGATTATCAGCGATGGACCCATGCACGCTTCTGGTCGAAAGCAAATTACTTTCGGGGTACGCGGCGATGTGAATATGAATGTGACGGTTTATGGTGCGAAACGCCCGTTGCACAGTGGTAATTATGGCAATTGGGCTCCTAATCCTGCGCATAAATTGGTGCGCCTATTGGCTTCCATGAAAGACGATAATGGCAAAGTGTTGATTGATGGATTTTACGATGACGTGACCCCCCTCAGTATTTTGGAGCAAAAAGCATTGGCGGCGATACCCGACCCCGCGCCTATGATGCAAAAAGAGTTGGCTTTTGCCGAAGGCGAAACTAAAGGAAAAACATTTTTAGAAGATATAATGACTATGCCTACGTTGAATATCAATGGTATTGTCAGCGCGAATGTGGGCAAATTGGCAAGTAATATTATCCCGACAATGGCAACAGTCACCCTTGATTTACGCTTGGTAAAAGGGAATGATACAGAACGCCAAACCCAAAAGGTGATAAAACATATGCAAAAACAAGGCTACTATATCATTGACCGCGACCCTACGGATGAGGAAAGGCTTAAATATCCAAATATTGCAACGGTGCGCATTGGGTCAGGCTATAATGCCCAACGCACTTCAATGGATATACCCATTGCGCAACAAGTTATCAAAGCGGTGAAAATATCTTCGTCGCAAGATATAGTTCTGATGCCTTCGGCAGGGGGCAGTTTGCCCTTGTTTTTATTTGAAAAAGTATTAAAAACGCCACCTATTACAGTGCCTGTTGTGAATTATGACAACAACCAACACGGCGAAAATGAAAACCTGCGCATCGGTTGTTTGTGGGATGGTATAGAAACTTTGGCGGCTATAATGCTTATTGATTGATTTAAAAAACAATACCCCTCAGTTTTTCGGACTGAGGGGTATTGTTTTTTTATGAAAATAATGTCTTACATTTTGACTATTTTCTTTACAAAAAACTGTTTTTCATTATAAAAACGTAGGAAATAGATACCACCATTCAAACTATTAATATCCACTTCTTGCAACGTTTCTTTTGATAAATTGATGTTTTTCACAGATTTACCGTGTATATCCGTTATTTGCAATTGATAATCAACGGTATTGGAATTTTTAAACTCTACAAACAAAGACCCATTCGATGGATTAGGAAATACTTTTATGCCCCCCTCAGTATCTACATCATTTGTAGGCGTAAAAAAGAAAATTGGGATTTGCTTTTCAGAAGCCGCTGAACAAAACTCGTTTTCAGCTAACAAAATAGCAGTAAAAAGACCATTGCGGTTATAAGCATGAGGCGGTGGATTTTTAAGATTGGAAAACGTACCATCACCAAAATCCCATTTAAAACGCTCGCCATTTATTGAAGTATTGAAAAATTCTACTTTGTTTTCTGTCAACTTGTAGGTAAATGTTGCTTTAGGCGCATCGCCTACTTTCACAAATGTATCTTGCTTAACAGTGCTTGATCCTAAGGCATTTGTAATGGTTAAGGATACTTCATAAGAGCCAGGCTGACTATATGTCACACGTGGATTTGCTACTTTGGATGTAGCAGGAATACCGCCAGGGAAAGTCCAATTCCAAGTGGTGATAGCACTGGTATTTTGACCCGAGTATTGTACGCTCATGGGTGTACAACCTTTTATTTGGCTGGCAACAATAGTCGCCGTTGGCAAACTATAGATAGTAACGGATACAGAATCGGTTGCAGAACCACAGGGATTGATTGCTGTTAATTTGACAATATATGTACCCGCAAAGCCATATACGTGTTGAGGACTAACTTGGTTACTGGTTTTTCCATCGCCAAAATTCCAGACGTAGGAAATGCCATTAGCTGTGCTATTTAAAAAATTAACTGTTAAGCCATTTTTGGTTGCTGTAAAATCAATTTTTGGTTGGGCAAAAATGCGGACAAATTCTTTTTGATAAAAAGTATCGCGCCCAAATGTATTTTCTACGACAAGTCTTGCATCAAACGTCCCAGACTTATTATAAGTCACGACTGGGTTTGCCACATTAGAAGTATCAGGCGTACCCCCAGGCAATGACCAGAAAAAGCGGCGTGCATTGTCAGAAGACATATTTTTATAATTCACGACAGCCCCAGGGCAAGAAGGTGCTTGTGTGACGATGAAGCCCGCTTTAGGTTGTGTACTTAGGTTGATAAGAGTAGAATAAAATTCAGTGCCACAATCATTGGTTGCTTTTAAAACAATACGGTAGGTATCTTGTAGGGCATACGTATGTGTAGGCGTGCGTACAGTATCACTTGTGCCATCGCCAAACGACCATTGATAGCTGCGTCCATTTGATGTACCATTATTAAATGCTACGGTATTATTCAAAATGGAATAGCTAAACAGTGGAATAGGAATCGCTTTTACGCGAAGGGATACACTTGTAGAAGCTAATGATTTTGTATTATCGCAACTACTTGATGCTATGCAGCGATACAAATAAGAATTTAAAGCTGTCGTTAATTTCTTGATTTTTAATGTCGCTGATTTAACATCAGCATAGTCAGCATTATCTTCAAGCGCAATGTAACTATCCCCTTTATTGACTTCCCATTGATATACCACACTCGGACCAATCGCTTTTACTGAAATGAGCATTGTATCACCTTCGCATAAGGAAGGGGGAATGGGTTGTTGTGTAATAGCAATTTTTCTTACCACAGACTCTTCGGCTGTTGAAGTTTTTAGGCTTGCATTGACAACGGCAATACCATTACCGCCTTTTTCTGCGCCAAGCGTATTAGAACTATTAAAATTTATCCCTGCATTACCGCCAGAAACATTGGTAGATACTGAGGGGGTACTTGTTTTTAGGAAAATACGACCGCCACCGCCGCCGCCGCCTGTACCAAAATCATAGTCAGGCGTACTGCCAGAACCACCACCATTACCGCCTTTTGTTTCGATAGTTAGGCTTCCCGTAATTCTTTCAACTTGTAAAGCAATTGACCCTGCGGCACCACCGCCGCCAGCACCATCGCCATCTGCATTTTTGGTACTTAACCCATTTGCAGAAATAATTTTGTTATTACCCTCTAACGAATTTGCTTTAATGATGATAATACCACCACCATTACCGCCATCAGAATTTGAACCACTTCTATTATGACCTGCGCCACCGCCACCGCCAAGGAACAAATAACCACTGTTTTGTGAAGATGTAGGTAAAGCGAAACCACCAAGTCCAGGATATTTACCAACACATAGAAAAGCACCGCCTTTTTTTATCATCTCGCCACCTCTACCACCAGCACCAACTTGACTACCACCACCGCCGCCAGATTTGTGGTTATTACCACCGCCGCCGCCATTTAAGTGTGGACCACGCCCTGCATCTTTCAAACCAACGAAAGATACAATACCTTCTCCTTTCATGCCACCATTATAGTTGTCAGTAGTTCTGCTATCATAATAGTAAGCATCATACGTTTGGTTAAACACACAGTTGTCATAGCTTTTGGTTTTAGCACCTCTAAAACCTGACCCATTAGCAATAATAGGTGCATTAAGTGTGATTTGCTCTGCCTCAAATGCAAGGATACCACCGAATAGTCCATCAAAAGGAGCCGCTTTTAATGTATCATTCACTACTGCATGACCGTAACTCGGGAATGTAACCAATTGCAAGTTGTTGTCTACTGGGGTATATTGATTGACAAAATTATTTTTGAAGAAAATAGTATTCCCCGAAATGCTATCTACAATATTTATTTCATATTTGCCAGAACTTCTGAGACTTTGGATAACGCCAAATGTTTCGGTATCCCTATCCTGCATACGAGCACCATTGATTTGAATAATCAATACTTTACTACCCTTTGGAAATTGTGAGGCGTTATACACCGTGACACTCATATAGCACGAATCTATCGTCAGAATACGGTCATATCTGTTGATAATTCCGCCAATGATTTGGGGCTGGTTTTGGGCTTTGAGGCTTAGTTGAATTACTACAAAAAATAGAATTAAACTAATTTTTGAAAAAAAGCGCATGTAAATTTGAGTTTTAGTTTTATCAAATAGAAGTTTGTTATATTTTTATGTTTTTTTGATTGGAAAGGCAAAACACATAATAAAATAATCAAATGTCAATTATCGTTCCTTTCATTAACTTAACAGTTTAAATACAATATTATTTTCATATATTTTTGTTAAACATCTTGTCTGAAACGATTGATAATTTATTTGATTGCCCCAACATATAAATTTTATATCCCTTAGATACTTTGATATGACAAAATGTGACAATAAAACCTAATTAATTTATTTATAATTTTTTATATGCGTAAAAATATTCATATACGACCAGCTATTGAAAAAGATTTTATTTCGATACACAAATTAATCCACGAATTAGCGGTGTACGAAAATGCGCCCGAAGCACATACTGCGACTGTTGACGAGTACATTAGGGATTTTAAATTGGGCATTTTTGAGGCACATATAGCCGAAGATAGAGATATAGAAGAGGTAGTAGGTTTGATATTTTACTATATGGCTTACTCTACTTGGCGCGGTCGTATGCTTTATCTCGAAGATTTTGTGGTGACCGAGGGCTATCGTCGTTATGGTGTGGGTCAAATGCTTTTTGATACATTTATTGAGGTAGCTCGACAGAAAGATTGTTTTTTAGTTAAGTGGCAAGTGCTGGATTGGAACGACCCTGCTGTTAAATTTTACGAAAAAAATAAAGCCATCATTGAAAAAGAATGGTGGAATGGAAAAATTTTTCTGAAAAATATAACTTAAATTAAAATTCTCTGTTGTAGTACCAAGCCATTGATTATCAGTTTTTTATAACACAAAACATTAAAATCATTTTACATACAAAATAATTGTTTGCCCTTTCATTTTTAAAAAATTGATTTTACCTTTGTAATTTAGAATAAAAGACATAAATTTGCTTTTCAATACGATTGATAATTCATTTTGAATTTAAGAATAAATTATAGTGTTTCATAGTGTGAGGGGTGACTACAATGCGAAAAGTAGTTACCCTTTTTTATTTTGTTTAAATTTACTTTTCTACATTTTTCATCTTTTAATCCTATTTTTCAACGTAATCATCTAATAAATTAGCATGACCATAGATAGAAACCTAATTTTGAAACTTGAAAACTTGACACGCTTAGAGTTAAGTGAAACCGAAAGAGTAAAACTAACGGGCAGCTTAAATGATATTTTAGCTATGGTGGACAAATTGAAGGAAGTCAATACTGAGGGGGTCGCACCACTTGTTTATATCAATGAAGAACCGCAAATTTTGCGTGAGGATGTAGTCAAAAATCAATTACCTCGGAAGGAAGTGCTCTCAAATGCGCCAGATCACAATGGCGTCTATTTTAAAGTCCCAAAAGTGATTGATTTGTAGTAAAGGTTAATTTAATGTAGAAAAATTAGGACAATTTATGAATAACGCTATTATTTCCATCAGAGATTTACGTAAAACCTATATCATGGGTGCGGACACCATCAACGCATTGAAATCGGTATCCATTGATATTTATAAAAATGAATATGTAGCCCTAATGGGTCCATCGGGTTCAGGTAAATCAACTTTAATGAACTTATTGGGCTGCTTGGACACGCCTTCTGAAGGTACTTATGTGTTAAATGGTACAGATGTTAGTCAGATGACCGATTCGGAGTTAGCTGGCGTGCGAAATAAGGAGATTGGATTCGTTTTTCAAACGTTTAACTTACTCCCACGGATGAGTTCTTTGGAAAATGTTGCTTTACCTTTAGTATATGGTGGGGTGCGCGAAGAAAAGCGTATAGAAAAAGCCGAAAAGGCTTTAGAAGCAGTAGGATTGAAAGATCGTATGTTACATAAGCCAAACGAGTTATCGGGTGGACAAAGACAACGTGTTGCTATAGCACGCGCCTTAGTGAATGACCCTGCTATCATATTAGCTGACGAACCAACGGGTAATTTAGATACAAAAACATCTATCGAAATTATGGGCATTTTTGAGAAAATACACCAACAAGGGAATACTGTTATTTTAGTCACACACGAGCCTGATATTGCGCAACACGCCCACCGCATTATTCGCTTACGCGATGGTCTTGTAGAGATGGATATTAAAAACGAACGCATTATAAGTGCATTTGACCCCAATCACCCTTTTTTAAAGGCTTCAAGTTTAGAGTTATAAGTAGTACTACTTAAATCTACTTTGGCACTTTAGTAATTAAAAAAATCAAAAACAGCCCCCCTACTGTCAAGCATGAAAACAGAATTTATTTCCCTTTAAACCATTAAAAAACGCGCTTGATATGCTTCATATCGCGCTTGAATACTGTCTATGGCTTGCACATTATTCAAACCAACACCTTCGACCACAAACGATGCGGCAACGTGTGCGTAAGCACAAGCCAAATCCAACCGTTGGGTTTTATGGTATTGAATGAGAAAAGCAGCAGCAAAAACATCGCCCGCACCTGTCGCGTCCACCTCCTGAATGGGGTATGATGGGAAATGATATTGGGTATTGTCCGTAAAAATAATTGCCCCCTCTTTCCCCTGTGTCATCACCACTATATTTACATGATTGGCAATAATGGGCAAGGCATATTCAAAACCCGCTATATCGGCATCACTCAATATTACGACATTAACAGGGCTCAATTGCGACCAATCCATTGCTTTGGGTGAAATTTTGCCCTGCGCGTCCCATTCTCGCAACCAGCCTTGTATGGTCGCCCCTTTCAATGCATTTGGGAATTGTTGCAGTAGAGAAAAATCTACCTCATCATCTATGGGGCAAAATTGGACAATGGGTATATCTAAAAAAGACGTTGGAATATGATGCGGCAAAAGCGTTTCAGCACGGCTGTGAAGATATTGTGTCCTATGCTGATTGTGGTAAATGTTCTCAAAAACTGTGGTCTCCTTAGTTGTAATACATTGAAAATCAATGTTTTTTTCTTTAAAAAAATCATGAAATAAAAACTCCTTGCCAACGCTGGTCAGTACAGCAGCAGCCAAGCCCAATTGTTTTGCTGCAATGCTCGAATAAGAAGCCGTGCCACCTAAGATATACCCATTGGGTGTTTTATCATGGCAGCTATGCCCGATGCAGAGATATTGTGGTTTTGTATTGTGCATAGTTATAAAATATGCGCAAAAATAGCGCATATCCTTGAACGAAATATTTATTATCAACATTAAAAATAATAAAAAATACTGAGGGGGGTAATGCAAAAAGGTGACAGACGTTTTCAAAACGTTTGTCACCTAAAGATGCTTATAAAATATTTAAAATCAATATTTTATCATTTTAATATCACCACTTGCTCTATTCTACTACGCTCCCCTTTTTGATTGATGTGCATTTGGTACACACCAGTGGGCATATCACCCAAGTCAAAATGAAGGCTTTGCGACCCTTTGTAGGTTTGCGTTTTGAGTGGTTTGCCAAAGGCATTATATAGTGTTAATATCACCGTTCCTTTGGGCATTTCGGGTAATTGAATGTCCATGTAATCCGTTGCAGGGTTGGGGAAAATGCGTAGTTGTTTGACATTACCAAATGTCACGCTCGTGCGTTCAGAATAGCCCATTTGTCCATTGTGATAGATTGCTTTGATGCGATATATGTTCACCCCCTCAGTAGGTTGGGCATCAAGATGGGTGAAAATGTGCATATCCATATCAAAAAGGGTATTATTCAGTGTCTGAATATTTTCAAATTGCTCATTTTGCTCATTAAATTTCTGAACTTCATAGTAATCCGTTTTATCACCCGTATTGCTATACCACACTATTTTGACATGCTGTGGTTCGGCAGTAGCATGAGCAGTTAAGACATCTGCCTGTCTTAGACTTGCACCTGCTGCGCAAGGTATTTCAACAATCAGCCATTTTTGAGCATTAATATTGCTCCAATTGCGGATTTCAATTTTAGCTCTATCGGCTTTTGAGTTACTTTCAACACTCAAATAGCGATTACTATATTTGTGCAAAATGCGGTATTCGCCATTTCCCAGACATTCGATTTTCCAATCTTTTTGCCCACCTGCAGTATAATCAAACTGAACAACGTTTGTCCCATTTGCATTGTCATTACAAGCCATAAATTTCTGACTATGTTGGGCTTTTATCTTCAAAAAACCATTGGGCAGCGTTGCAAATTGCCATTTTTGATTGTTGCCATTTGTTGCAGCAAATTGAATAAGTTGGGTATTATTCGTTGTTCTTTTTTCAAAAACATCTAATAATTTGCCCGAATTTTTATTGATAATTTTATAACATTTGGTTGGGTCGAAGGCAAAAGCTGGAGCCATCAAAACGATTTCTTTTTCGGATTCGCAGACATTGCGCCTTATTTGTACGTCATATTCGCCAATGCTCAAATTACGATATACCGTTTTTCCTTGTACCCACGCTTGGTTGTTGAGACGGCTAAATGCGCCCGCAGGCAAATTACTGATGATGATAGAGCCACCACTCGCGCAAGTAGGTTGCACAACCACCACATTGGGTTTCGGCGGTTTGGCATTAACGGTTATCGTTCTGATAGTTGATGTGACACAGCCGTTTTGCGTAATCGTCGCTGTATAAGTCGTTGATAATGACGGCATAACGTTGATACTCGCCGTTGTTTTACCATTACTCCATACATAAGTACAAGCAGGACAAGCAGGTGTTATGGTCAGTTTTACAGTTTCCCCTTTGCATATTGTGCTATCGGGCGTAGTGATACTATACGTTGTTGATAATGTAAGTACATAACTGATATACACATCATTGGGCAACGAAACGCACCCCGTAAGACTGTCTTTAATTACAAGTCTATAATTCCCTTCGGTTAATCCCGATTTGATAGGGTTTGCTTGATAGGTCGTGCCATCATCAAAACTATATGCCACGCCTGATGATGGGCTTGTGACTAAAATGCTGCCCGTTGGGTTTGTGCAAGTGGGTTGTGTGATGGTTGCTTCTGGTGTAGGTGGTAAGGTAGATTGTGGGTTGATAACTACGTCTATCATAGGAGAAATGCAACCAGTCGTTTTATTTCTGATATCTAAAGTATATGAACCACTTGGTATATTGGAAAATATATTGCTTTCTTGATAGGATGATGCATTAAGCCTATAAGTATAGTCCTTTGAATGAGAAGTAATTAGAATATTACCAGTGGTATTATTACAAGTAGGCTGTTGTACTTCTACGATTGGAATAGGTGGTACTTTATAAGGCGTATCAACAATTACCGATAAGGTTTCAGATACGCATCCACCTTTATTACGTACTTTAATAAAATATTGACCAGGGTCTAAATCGCCTTTACTATTGGATGTTTGATATGTCAATCCATTGTCAAAACTATATTCTACACCCTCTTGTTGAACGAGTGTAATCCAGCTTTTTAGAGCGGTAGTGCAATGTCCAGAAAGTATAACTAATACTGAGGGGGTACTCGGCGGTGCATAAACTGTAGCCATCATAGTATCCTTATCCACACTTTCACAACCGTTCACTATTTGAGAAATAAAAAACGTTTGGGTTGAAGGAGATTCCGTTGTTACTGTAAATGCGGGAAAATGCTGATAGTATTCTGCCGCAGAATACCATCTATAATTGTCATTTGTGAAAATAGGTTGGTTACTATCACCAACGCACAAGTTAATATCGGGAACAATTGGTGCAGGTGGTGCAGGATTTAAAATAATATTGGCAGGTGTAGCCCCACCATAGCAACGGAAGGGATTGGTATAAGCAGGAAAAAGCCATTCACGCACAGCTGTGGCATATATGCTTTGCGTACTTTTTGCTGTAAAAATATCGCCCGAAGCCAATGTTGTACCAGCCAACGAATTGAACGACGTGCGCCACTCAACGGTATTGCCATAGCCATTCGCCGTAATATTAATGCTATCGCCACAACCAAAAGTTGGGCTTGTAATGTCGGGCATTTGGGGCAGAGGATAGACCGTAATGGGCACCTGGGTAGCCGCACTATAACAGCCATTTATGCCTTTTTCAAATGCATAATAGCTTGTATCTAAAACAGTTGTACCAAAATTAAAGACATTATTTTTTAAAAGACTGGTATAGCCTATTGTCACACCCGCATCAACGACTAAGGTATCGGGTATGATTGCGCCTGTTCTATCGGCTTTGGAGTTCCATTCGTAGATTTTATCAAAACCATAGCCAATGGCGTGTGCCTTCGGGCGTGTGCTGCCACAATCCACAAAATGTACGGAGAAGGGCGGATTGGGTGCAGTTTTCACTTCGATAACGGGATATAAAACAGCAATACAACCATTATCGTCCGTTATAGTGACAGAATAGGTCGTAGATACTGAGGGGGTCACACTAATGACCGCCGTTGTATCGTTTGTATTCCACAAGTAGTGGCTACCGCCGCTTGCAGTCAAAGTTGCCGTTTGGGTGGGGCAAATTGCGCCTGTGCTGGATACCGAAGCCAATGGAATAGTACATGGTGCTGTTTGTGCCTTAGCTAAAAAAGGGAGTGATAGGCATAAAATGCCCATTAGGAAAGTACAGTTTTTAATGCTCATAGTGTGCTAATATCGTTTTTATAATGGGTATAAAGCTTTAGAATGTTAATTTGCAAGCCAAAATTGCGCCCTTTTGTATAGAAAAGAAAGGTCAACAAGTAAAAATACAACGTTAAGGTTAGGTATTTTGATGAAATTACTGCGTTTGAGGTATGAAAAATGATAGAAAACATAAAACGTCGCTACCTAAAATCAACAATTAAGTCTCGATAGTTGTTTTTATAAGATACCCTGTGTTACTTTGGCGTGAATTTCGATTATTTGAAATAAAAAAATAAAGTATATGAGCCACCCTACTACCGATATTAGCCCTCAAACGCTACTCCATGAGATATTATTGAAACACCGCAAAGCGGTTCGGGCGATGCCTTCCAAAGTCAAATCGCAACAGTGGATTGACCGTTTGATAGATATACTCTTTCCAGTGCGTTGTATCGAGATACCACACGAGTTGGAAATCAAGCAATTAGAATTGCAACTTTGGGAATTGCTACACCCCATTGAAAAAGAAATAATGCCCATTGATGACATTATCCATGCTTTTTTTGATAGAGTGCCCGCCGTATATTACGCCCTTCAAAAAGATGCTCAAGCGATATTGGCTTTCGACCCTGCGGCGAGTTCGATTGAAGAAGTGGTTGCCGCTTATCCTGGGTTTTATGCCATTTCCGTATTTCGTTTAGCGCATGAACTATATGAATTGAAAATTCCGATATTACCGCGTCTTATTACAGAATATGCGCACAGCCAAACAGGTATTGATATTCATCCAGGGGCGACCATTGGTTCAGGCTTTTTTATTGACCACGGCACGGGTGTGGTGATTGGCGAAACCTGTGTGATTGGCGATAATGTGAAGATATATCAAGGCGTTACTTTGGGCGCGTTGCAAGTAAATAAAGAATTGGCACAGACCAAACGCCACCCTACCATCGAAGATAATGTGGTTATTTATTCAGGAACGACCATATTAGGCGGCAAAACAGTGATTGGTCGCGATAGTGTCATCGGTGGCAACGTGTGGCTGACTGAGAGTGTACCCACTTATTCTTTCGTCTATCATAAAAGTGAAGTCAAGGTGCGCCCTAATCGGCAAGCACCACCAGAAGCTAATGAAATAGTTGAACATTGAAAAAATTTATCATTCAGTAGAAAGAAAAAATCAAAATTATGAAATATAATAACGTCTTAGGTGTGATTGGCAATACGCCGCACATTCGTATAAATCGTTTATTTCCAAGAGATTATGCGGTCTATATTAAATTAGAAAAGCAGAATCCAGGCGCGAGTATCAAAGACCGCATCGCTCTTTCTATGATTGAAGATGCTGAAAAGAAAGGCATACTAACACCCAATAGTGTTATCGTAGAACCTACATCAGGCAATACGGGTATTGGTTTAGCTATGGTATGTGCCGTCAAAGGCTATAAGTTAATATTAGTGATGCCCGAGTCCATGTCAATAGAAAGGCGTAAAATTATGTCCACTTATGGCGCAGAATTGGAGCTTACACCTCGTGAAAAAGGCATGAAGGGTGCTATCGAAAAAGCCACCGAAATGGTAAACGCCATGACCAACGCATGGATGCCACAGCAATTCAGCAATGCCGCTAATATTACCGTTCACCGTCAAACAACAGCTCTCGAAATTTTATCTGATTTCCCAGACGGTTTAGATGCTATTATTACAGGCGTGGGTACGGGCGGACACATCACGGGCGTTGCCGAAATTATCAAACCCATTTTTCCAAATGTGAAAATTTTTGCCGTAGAACCTGTTGCATCACCTGTTATCAGTGGAGGTAGCCCTTCGCCGCATCCCATACAAGGCATTGGCGCAGGTTTTATTCCCGATAACTTACACCGCGAAGTTTTAGATGGCGTGATAACGGTATCGAAAGAGGAAGCCTTCGAATATACCCTACGTTTAGCCAAAGAAGAAGGCATATTGGCGGGTATCTCTACGGGTGCATCATTGGCAGCGGTAGCAAAAAAGCTACCTGAATTGCCGAAAGGCGCACGCATTTTGACATTTAATTATGATACAGGCGAGCGGTATTGGTCGGTGGAGGGTTTGTTTTAAAATAGATTACCCCCCTCAGTATAAAGTGCAACGGAACGCTGTTCCGTTGAGTGCGACAGGTAACGGAACAGCGTTCCGTTGCACAAAAGCAAAAGGGTTCGGAAGCTTTTAAAGTTTCCGAACCCTTTCATTTTCAATAATTTATAAAAATTATTTACCTAAATTAATTGTTCCTGCCGAAATAAAAGCATAAGCGAATAATATCACCGCTGCTATCATTCCGAACATAAAGAAATTGTAGCAATAAGTCAAATAACGGTATTTTTTAGCTAAAACTTTACCTAAGAAATACAAATCGCGCGTCATCGTACTGTATTGAAAATCGGGGTCTCTAATCATTTCCTCCATACCCCATTGAAAATCCTCTAAACTCATATTATGAAAATTGCCAAAAAATAGCAAATTGGATTTTTTCTCCCTAATATCCTCTTGCGTAACTGACCCGTGCGTAATTTTTGGACGTGTAGAAAGGGCAGCAAATATGATAGAAGTCAAGCAAACGCATAGTAAAACAATTGTTGGAAATATCAATCGCGGCGAATTATTCAACTGAGGTACTAAAACGGAAACCGTGATAGAGACCATTATAGTATTGATACTCAACATCAAATTGGCTTTTTGGTCAGCAAGACTACTTAGGTTGTTATGCGTATTATAAGTAGTGCGATACATAGTTTCCACGCCACGCCCGAGGTTATAGTTTTTTAACTCATTACGGCTTTGCTTAGCAATGGCTTTCCATCTTGTTTTCTCATCATCGTCTTTGTTGAGCATTTCAACATCGTTGAGTGAGAGGTTGTAAGCGGGGTCAATACGCATTTTTTGTTTGCGCAGTTGGACGATGTTTTTATATTTGCGTTGGTCAAAAAGTTCTTTGGCAGCATCGGTGTGGTATTGGTGAGATGTCATAAAATCCAATTCAAAATTCACCCATTCTTCTTCCGTCATGGCGCGTTGTTGCGCGACTAACATCTCTTGACGCAAACAAGCGTTGCGCATCCAGTAAGATTTATCGCCCAAATGGCTCAAGTCTGCATCGCATATGATTTGTTGTAAAACAGTAGTCGGCTTTTGTGGCATTCGAGTTGCCCGAATACACGCCATAATGTCATCAATTTTACCATTTGGAAAATCAAGTGTTTCTAAAAAAAGCATCGCATAATCAGCCGAGCGCAACTCATGATTCTCTGGACCTTTGTCAAAACCCGCATCATGAAACCAAGCCGCGATTTCCAGAACCTCCAGCTCTGCCATCGAAATGCCTTCAATCATACCGATTTGGCGACAAGCACGCACAACGTCTTGCGTATGCGTAAAGTCGTGATACACATACTCTTTGGGCATTCTTTCCCTGAAAAAACGGGTTACGTAGCTTTCAACTATCTCGGTATTGGATTGTGTAAGGGTCACGATATGCTAAAATTTGATGAGTGAATATGTCCCAGTCAAAAAAATCTGATTTCAAAATTTTCATAAAGATATAGGACAAAAATTTGATTTTCAATATTTTATGATAAAAAAAACAATAAAGAAAACATATTAGTCTGACAATTAATACGCCAAAATTGTGTATTAACGTAGTATTAATAAATAAAATTTAAACTTAGGCGCGGGTTTTAGCGTAATTTTGCATGACATAAGTATTTGTCAATACTCACTACCAATTAGTTATCATGTTAAAAGAAAAAATTAAACAACTCGCCAACTCGTATTTTGATGATGTCGTCAAGATGCGCCGTTACTTACACGCGCACCCCGAATTGAGTTATCAAGAAGTGGAAACAGGCAAATTTGTTGCTCAAAAGTTACGAGATTACAACATTCCCCATGTGCATGGCATCGCTGATAATGGCGTGGTTGGCTTGATTGAGGGGCGCAACCCACACAAACGCATCATTGCACTTCGCGCAGATTTGGACGCTTTGCCCATCAAAGAAGCAAACGAAATACCCTACAAATCTACCAAAGAAGGCGTGATGCACGCTTGCGGTCACGATGCGCATACCTCCAGTTTGCTCGGAGCTGCCCGCATTTTGAACGATATTAAAAACGAATTTGAAGGTACTATTAAGCTCATATTCCAACCTGCCGAAGAAAAAACGCCCGGTGGCGCGAGTATTATGATAAAAGAAGGTGTATTGGATAATCCAAAACCTGTCAGTATCATCGGGCAACACGTTCATCCGCCCCTTGAAGCGGGAAAGGTCGGTCTGAAAGGCGGCATCTATATGGCTTCGAGCGATGAATTATACTTGACTATCCGGGGCAAAGGTGGGCACGGTGCGATGCCGCAAGAGTGCATAGACCCCATTTTGATGGCAGCACATATCATCACCGCATTGCAGCAAGTGGTCAGTCGTGGGGCAGACCCCTCAGTACCAACGGTCTTGACGCTGGGTAAAATCAACTCTGTTGGTGGCGCAACCAATGTCATTCCAGATGAAGTACGTATTGAAGGCACATTTCGGACCCTTGATGAAAATTGGCGTAACGAAGCCAAACGCCGCATGAAAAAAATGGCAGAAGGCATGGCAGAAAGCATGGGCGGCGAGTGCATTTTTACGATTGAACACGGCTACCCCGTCCTCTACAATAACGAAGCCTTGACCCAAAAAGTGAAAGAGTTTATGATTGATTATGCGGGTAAAGAAAACGTGGTAGATTTACCAATGCGCATGACTTCCGAAGATTTTGCCTACTATTCGCAAGCTATGCCCGCTTGTTTTTATCGCCTCGGTACGGGCAATAAAGCAAAAGGCATCACCAGCGGCTTGCATACCGATACTTTTAATATTGAAGAAAAAAGTCTGGAACTTTCCATCGGTTTGATGGCTTGGCTGGCGGTGAAGGAGTTGGGGAATTGAAAAATGGACAAAAATGCTGAGGGGGGTAGCATAGAGATTTAGGGTAAGATTTTTGAGAAAATTTGATTGAATTTTTATTTTTTTGAAAAAAATAAAAATTCAATCAAATT
>JAYVKQ010000461.1:0-4921 GCA_043768285.1 Saprospiraceae bacterium
GATATATGGGTGCGCGAAATGGGCTACGACCCACTCCTCGCCATCAAATCTGCCACCTATTGGCCCGCCGTTTTCATGGGTGTTGAAGAAAAAGTAGGGACAATCAGCGAGGGTAAATTTGCAGATATTATTGCCGTCAAAGGCGATGTATTGCGCTATATCAACCTATTGCAGCGCGTGGATATGGTCATTAAACATGGAAAACGCTATAAATAATGGTTAAAATAGGGATGCGGGTATTGTTTTTACACAAAACCCCTTACTTTTGTTTTTAAAATATAAAAAATGGATAATCAAGAAGCCGCTAAATATATTGAACGCATAGAAATAAAAGGACTATGGGGTCGCTACGACGTGGATTGGAAGCTCAATCCAGATGTCAATATCCTTGTGGGGGAGAATGGGGACGGGGAAGAGTACGATATTGGATTATGTGTTTAAACTTACAAGAGTAGTACAAGTATTTTCAGCATCTGGAAAAGTTTCAAACCGTCAAAGGTTAATCGAAGGTTTTGATATTTTTACATCTTGTAAAATTAAAACAAATTATCATACAGAAATAGAAAGTGAAATTGTTAAAGAAGATGATGAAAAATTTATAAAAACAACACGAGAAGCTATAGAGCCTTTGGTATATATCCTTAATATAATTAAAACTTTTGATAATATTAATAAACGCAAAATTGAAAAAACTGTGTATGAACAAGATGATAGAAAAAATTATATTCTTACTGATTTGGACGAAGATTTAGACGAAAGAATAACAGATTATGTAGATTACCAATTAAATTTGAATAAAAAGCTAAGAAATAAAGGCACAGAATATGACACTGTTTTTGCAAAACAGAGATACTTCATTGATACAGTAAACAGATTATTTCTTAAAACTGAGAAAAAGATAAATGAAGAAGAAAACCGTTTGTCATTTATATTAAATGACGGCAAAAAAATTCTACCTTATCAATTATCGTCCGGAGAAAAGCAGTTATTAATTATATTGTTAAGAGTTTTAAACAAAGATGAAAAGCCATCAATTTTATTGCTTGATGAGCCTGAAATATCGCTCCATTTTACATGGCAATATGAATTAATCAATATAATAAGAGAACTTAACCCTAATTGCCAAGTCATTATAGCTACTCATTCTGTCAGTATATTTGCCAAAGGTTGGATGGATAAATTGTTTTATATGAATGGCAAAGAGGGCGAAGAAAATGTTATCCGTCATAAAATACCCCAAATGGTATGAACGAACAGGAATTAGAAAACTTCTTTTTAAATTTAAAAATACAAACACAGTTAGAATTTCAACCCTATGGCTTGGAAGGTCTTGCCGTGCGTATTGAAAATGAAAGTGATAAAGATTTTTGGCGACCAATTTTAGAAACAGCATTACCCAATAAAGGCTTTAAATTTTTTCCTTCTTTCAGTAAAATAAAAGAAGCATACGGCAAATATGACTATAAAAAATATCTACAATACGCTGATAATCAATTGATATTTTGCAAAGATGCTGATTATGATTACTTGTTACAAAATCCCGATTTTGATAAACCTTTTGTTTTTCACACCTATCTTTATTCAAGAGAAAATTACTATTGCATAGCAGAAGGTTTAACAGAAATTGTCAAAAAAGCGACAAATACTGAGGGGGTAACATTTAATCCGCTTACTTTTTTAATTGATTTTTCAAAAACTATTTATCCTTATTTGCTTTGTTCCCTGTACTCAACTCAAAAGGTAGATGGGCTACTATCAGCGTTAGAATCAGGTATATCAAGCAATTTTATCAAAATATCTAAGCCAAAACAAGATTTGAAAGATAAAAAAGAGGACTTAAAAACAAAATATGCGGCACTTCTTTTACAGTATAATAAAATATTAGATTTTAAAAAATTAAAAAAGCAAATCACAGATTTAGGTGTTACGCCTGACAATGCCTACCTATTCGTGAGAGGTCATAATATTTTGCGGAATGTTGCTATACCCTTGATGAAACATATGGGTGATGAGGCTTCTAAAACGCATTTCAAATCTTTAAAAAAAGTATAGAAAAAGAGCAATATCAAGAGCATATTAAAACCCATCCTTATGATATTGTAGCTCAATCCAATCCCGTAATTCCATATTCTGAATTTTATAACCACATTATTAATGATATAAAACAAGCCTTTTCTGTATCATAGTTTCATAAAAACGCTTACTTTTGTTTTTAAAATATAAAAAATGTTAGAAAGTCTTCACATACAAAATTACCGTCTTTTTAAAGATTTAAAAATAGACAAACTCGGTCAAGTGAACTTGATTGCGGGGAAAAATAATACGGGGAAAACGGCTTTGTTGGAGGCGATTAGAATACAATTAAGTGGCTTTGACGTAACAGTACTAACTGAAATTCTTAAATTTAGAGATTAAATAGTTTATAATTCGGCTATTGATGGATATAATTTATTTTACGATAAAAATAATCCATTTATAACATTTGACAAAATAAAGATTGCCATAGAAGTAAAATACGATGGAGCAAATGATATTATTTGCCCATTTAAAAATGGTTTAAGACAATCAAATTATATTTATTTAAATCAGAATTTTTTATATGTTCCTTTTAGAAATGAAGAAGAAGTTAATGCTAAACTATGGGAACTTATATCATTAAGACCTTTGGAAAATAGCTTTATTGACTTTTTAAAAATAATTGACCCTCGTATTATTACGTTCCGATATGATAGTAATAAGCCAAAAGTTTTATTACGTGGACAAGAAGAACCTTCGCCTCTTAAAAAATTAGGAGATGGTGTAGGTAGGTTTGTAGCGATAGGTATGGCATTGGTAAATGCCAAAAATAAAGTATTACTAATTGACGAATTTGAAGTAGGCTTACACCACAGCGTACAAAAGCAATTGTGGGATATTATTTTCAAATATGCCAAAGAATGGAATATTCAGGTATTTGTCACGACACATAGCCGAGATTCCGTTAAGGCATTTTCCTATATTTCATCTAAAGAAGAATATAAAAATATGGGACAATGCATGCGCCTTCAACAGGCGAAGAAAACAGGCGATATTGAAGCTGTTATTTATACTGAAAAAAGTTTGGATTTTGCCATTGAAGATAATTTAGAAACCCGATAGTATTTTATGAAACAACTCCTATATGTAGAGGGCAAAGATTATTTTTTCATCGGCGCACTCTGTGAAAAGCATTTTCCTTTACCCAAAGGTTTTACAGAAAAAAGTAAGAAAGAATTTTTGAAAGGCGGTGGCGGCTATCACCAAACCTTAGATAAGTTTATTGAAGCCTTTGATGCTATTGCAGATTTAGTAAATATAAAGAACAAAAAGCAATATTGCATAGTTGGTTAGCTTGGCAAAAAAGCCCGGGATTACCTTTTGGAACTGCCTTAGAAGCTGGCTACCTTGACTATAATAAAGATACGCTCAAACCATTCTTAAATTGGGTAAATAATACTTTTGAATTTTTGTAACTACTTAGGTCTGCCACTAATTACACTAATTTTCACTAATTATTTTATAAAAATGCCTTATAATTAGTGTAATTAGTGGCAGACCTAAGTAATCACGAATTTTTAATAAAGACCACTTTATAGTTAATTTCATTGAAAAACAAATCATTGAAAATCAATATCTTAGTTCAAAATACTGAGGGGTATCTACACAAATCCAAAACCATCATTAATGAAAAAACTCATCTACTTTTTGCCATTCCTTATATTCGCTTGCACAGCGTCTAAATCCAAACAATCCACCCTTTTCGTAGGCACATATACCCAAAAATTGGGTCATGTAAATGGGCAGGCGACGGGTATATATACTTGCCGCTTCAATTCTGAAACGGGTATTGTAACGGTGGTGGATAGTGCAACCGATGTCGTCAATCCTTCATTTGTTACTGTTTCGCCAGATAAAAAATATCTGTACTCCGTTGGTGAAGTCAGTGGCAGTGGGACACAACGCTTGGGTAAGGTTTTAGCATATCGAATTAGGGAGGGGGGTAAGTTATTGAAAATCAATGAGATGCCGAGTTATGGCAACGCGCCGTGTCATATTTCAACGGATAATACTGGTCGGTTTGTTTTTGCGGCTAATTATCTGACGGGCAATGTTTTGAGCTATGGCGTAAAAGCGGATGGAGGTTTGACGGATACTATCTGCATGGATCAACACGCGGGTAAATCGCCGTGGGCGCACCAAATTCGCCCTATGCCTGATGGCAAGCACATTATCGCGGTAGATAAGGGTTTAGACAAAGTTTTTATCTATGAATTAGGTCAAAATGGCGTTTTAACATATAAAAATAGTATCACAACTGCCAAAGGTTCAGGTCCTCGTCATATGGATTTCATGCCTCAAAACCCTAACCGTATAGCTGTGATTAATGAAAATAGTAGTGCTTTGGGCATATACGAAATTGACCCTAAAACCATGAATATCAAGCTATTAGACAGCACTTCTACCCTGCCGAGAGATTTTATTAAGGAAAATAATACTTGCGCCGATGTGCATTTCCATCCCAACGGCAAATTTGTGTATGGCAGCAATCGGGGGCATAATAGTATCGTCACCTATGCCGTTGATGCACACACGGGCAAATTGACAGTATTGCGGCATACACCTACACAGGGTTTGATACCGCGCAATTTTATGATTACGCCCGATGGCAAATGGCTTTTGGTCGCTAATCAAAATTCAAGCAATGTAGTTTCTTTTAAAATTGATACGAAAACTGGGATATTAGCAAACAAAGGTATCGTCAATGTTGTTATGACACCTGTTTGCTTAGTGCAAATAGACAATTAACAATGAGTTCAGCAGCCCCGTTAGGGGTGTAATATTGGTAAAGTACCTCAAACTGTGAAGCTCGAAGCCCCGTTAGGGGTGTAATTTGTAGCAGTTT
>JAYVKQ010000462.1:0-8695 GCA_043768285.1 Saprospiraceae bacterium
GAAAGAACCGTTGCGACAGGATGTTCAAAAACGTAAGTAAAACGAGCGGGTTTGTGTAAGTATATAGCGTAGCGGTTACTTACACACTTGCTACCGAGATGCCAGACAGTAGAAAATACTGAGGGGGTGTTTTAACGAGAATTAGGATTGATAGGATTAGAAAGGATGTATTAGGATTTTGGGGTATTGAGTTTGACCTTATATCAACAAATTAATAATTTTTTTCTGTTATAAAACGCTTGATTATCAAATAGATAGTCAGGCGTTTTCTGTTTTTACCCCCCGCCAAGCCAATTGCCCATCCATCAAGCCCGTCAATATAGATGGCATTTTTTCTTTCATATAGTCATTAGATACGCCAATATCCTTTGCCCCTAAGCGTATAAAAAGCCTTAAAATAGCCACTTATCGCCCAACAACAACATAAGTAGATGTACGATAATAGATGTGCGATGTACGACTTGTAATGCAATGATTATCAGTATATTGTAAAAAATAGAATTGTCGATTATTTACATCTAACTACTTAGATAAGGCAACAGTCGAACATTCGTCTATTCTTTCTTTTTTTTTATAACCTTTTCGCTATTTTACAGCCTCATTTTTCATTCCTAACCACTTTAAATATGAAAAAAATCAAATATTTCCTTTCACTGATTGTATTGTTCTACAATCTATCCTGCACAGTTGCCCAAACACCAACTGTTACCAAACCCGAAACCAAGAAAGATGACTTAAACGCAGCTACTTTCTCTGGCTTAAAATTCAGAAGCATCGGTCCCGCCGTTACATCAGGTAGGGTCGTAGATTTTGCGGTCAATCCTAAAAACCACAGCGAATATTATGTCGCTGTTGGTTCTGGTGGCGTGTGGAAAACCGTTAATCATGGTGTATCGTATCAACCCATTTTTGATACACAAGGCTCATACTCAATTGGTTGCGTCACACTCGACCCCAATAATGCGAATGTCGTTTGGGTTGGTAGTGGCGAAAACAACAACCAACGTGCTGCGGCTTACGGCGATGGCGTATATAAATCGGAAGACGGCGGCAAATCGTGGAAAAATATGGGTCTAAAAACCTCCGAGCATATCGGTATGATAGCCGTTGACCCCACCAATTCGGACGTTGTATATGTGGCTGCCTATGGTCCACTATGGAGCGAAGGCGGCGAGCGTGGCTTGTATAAAACCACAGACGGCGGCAAAACATGGAAACAAGTGTTGGCTATCAGCAAATATACGGGCGTGAATGAGGTGCATATTGACCCGCGCTATCCGAACATTATTTATGCCACTGCGCATCAGCGTATGCGGCAAGTATTTACCTATATAAATGGTGGTCCCGAATCGGCACTATATAAAAGTACGGACGGTGGCGCAACGTGGAACAAATTGACAAGCGGCTTGCCTTCGGGCGAGTTGGGGCGCATTGGTATGGATATTTCGCCCGTCAATCCAGACGTTTTATATGCGATGGTCGAAGCCTCAGAGCGCAGTGGTGGCATATATCGCTCGATGGATAGAGGCGCGAGTTGGACAAAAATGAGTGATTATACCACTTCGGGCAATTACTATTGTGAACTCTTTTGCGACCCTAAAAATGTGGATAAAATCTACGCACCCGATGTTTTTTTTATGACTTCTGATGATGGTGGCAAAACCATGTACCGCTTAGGTGAAAACTTTAAACACGTTGATAATCATGTCATTTGGGTCAATCCAAACGATACCAATCATTACCTCGTGGGCTGCGATGGTGGCATATATGAGAGTTATGACAAAGGTAAAAACTGGCATTTCAAGGAAAACCTATCCGTAACACAGTTTTATAAAGTAACAACGGATAATACTGCACCTTTTTATAATGTCTATGGCGGCACACAAGACAATTTCAGTTTGGGTGGTCCTTCGCGCACGATAAGCGAGAATGGTATTCCCAATTCCGATTGGTTTGTCACCTGTGGTGGCGATGGTTTTGAGTCGGCGGTGGATTGGAAAGACCCCAATATCGTCTATGCCCAATCGCAATACGGTGGTTTGCAACGCTTTGATAAAAAAAGCGGCGAAAGTGTTTCTATCAAACCTACTGAGGGAGATAATGAACCTGCCTATCGCTGGAATTGGGATGCCCCTTTGTTCGTGTCGCAATATAGCCATACGCGTATCTATTTTGCAGCCAATAAAGTGTTTCGCAGCGATGATAGAGGCGATTCGTGGCAAGTGATTAGTCCCGATTTATCGCGCCAAATTGACCGCAACAAATTGCCCGTGATGGGTCGGGTACAGAGTATTGACGCGATTGCCAAAAATGGGTCAACGGATATTTATGGCAATATTACGACTTTGGCGGAATCTAAATTCAGTGAAAACCTCCTATATGCGGGTACAGACGATGGTTTGATACACGTAACCAACGATGGCGGTAAGACGTGGGTAAAATCTGAAAACTTCCCCAATGTACCTGAACGCACCTATGTCAATCAAATAATAGCCTCGCAACACGATAGAAATGTTGCCTATGCGTGTTTCAATCACCACCGTTATGGCGATTTTAAACCTTATGTGCATAAAACAACAGATGGCGGCAAAACTTGGACACCCATACAAGGTAACTTACCCGAAAAAGGTACGGTTTATACCATTGCAGAAGACCATGTAAACGCCAATTTGCTGTTCGTTGGTACTGAGTTTGGCGTGTTTTTTAGCATAGACGGCGGCAAAACGTGGACACAATTAAAAGGTGGTTTGCCGACTATTGCTGTGCGCGATATGGATATTCAAAAACGGGAAAATGATTTGGTATTGGCAACTTTCGGACGGGGATTTTATGTGTTAGATGACTATACGCCTTTGCGCAATATGAAAAAAGACGATTTGGCAAAACCCGCGACTATATTCCCCATCAAAGACGGTTTGATGTTTGTGGAATCCTCACCATTGGGTGTGCGCGGCAAAGGGTTTTTGGGAGAAAGCCATTTTATGACACCCAATCCGCAAGTTGGAGCGGTGTTCACCTATTATTTGAAAGATGATATTAAAACGTTGAAGGAAAAACGTCAAGATATAGAAAAAGAAAAAATCAAAAAGAACGAATCTGTTTTCTACCCCTCAGTTGATTCGATGCGTTTGGAGGATATGCAGCCTGCGCCCTATATACTGTTCACGATAACAGATGAGAGTGGTAATATAGTCAGACGCTTGAAAGCACCCGCAAAAAAAGGCTTGCAACGCTTGGTTTGGAATTTCAGATATGCCTCCAATGCCCCCGCAGGGTCGCAAGCACCCGACCCCGAAAATGTATTTGCCAATAGTGAAACGGGGTATTTAGCGATGCCAGGCACATATAATGTATCCATGAGCAAATTTGAAGATGGGCTATATTCAGAATTAGTACCCCCTCAGTCCTTCAAGTGTGTACCATTGAACAATGCCACTTTAGCGGCAACGGATAAAAAAGAATACGATGCTTTTTGTAAGAAAATTACAGAAATCAGGCGCGTTATGGGTGGCGTAACGCAATTTAACAGCGACCTCAACAACCGTTTGCGCTTGATAAAAAGCGTAGTTTTAGATGCGCCAAAAGTACCATTATCCGTTCATAATCAAATATATGCCTTAGAAAAACGTATGATAGAAGCTTCTCGTACTCTATTCGGTGATGCCACTTTGGGCAGACGCGAATTTGAAACTTTACCGTCTATTCCACAGCGCATTATGACTATCCAATCCTCATTGTGGGGCGCAACGTCAGCCCCTTCTCAAGCCAATAAAACGAACTACGAAATTGCCGCAAAGCAATTAAGTACCGTCTTAAAAGATTTGAAAGCGATAAACAGTGATATTCAAACTATTGAAAAAGAATTGGATAAAGCGGATGCACCTTATACGCCTGGGCGCGTTTTGGAGTGGAGGGATTGATGGGTTTATAGAAAATACTGAGGGGGTGTCTTTGGATACCTCCTCTTTTATTTTAAACTTACTTGCAAGGCTTAACATTTTTATTTATTTTTGTTTCTTTGCATCTTGAATATTCGTAAATTAAGATTAAAAACATGAGTGAGGCACAACTTTTAGAGTTAGAAAATAAATTTATTCTTCTAAAAAATCATGGAAAAAGTTTGGAGGAAATTGGACAGTTGTTACCTTCTGCCAAATCAGCGTTATTGAATGAATGGGATAAATCTTTTAATACTGAGTTACAACATTTAAATAAATCTCCTATTACTACAACTATTAATAGGAGAAATAAAGATGGTAAGTACATATACAAATTTGAGCTAAAATTTGAAGTGAGTAAACTTGATAAAGTATTATGGGATTTTAAGAATACTAAACTTCCTGACCCGATTGTAGAAAAAGAAAAAATAGAGCATTTAAAAATTATTGAAAAATATGTAGTCGATTTAGATTTTAATTTTGTTAAAGAGGAAGACAATGAAAATGGTGATTATGTTTCATTTGAACATAAACTTACCACGAATGACCCTAAAATAAATGAAGATGTTCGTAATGCACTCATGTTTTATGCGTATCATTTTTTGAAAATAGAGCATTTTTTATCTGATAAAATACTAATCGATAAAGAAAGTGTTTTGTGGTTTCGTATTTATGAAAACGTATTACCTTTTGCTATAAAGCAATTTAAAGCCTATGATTTTCATGGTCTTAAAGATGTATCTTTAGAAAATTTTAATACTGATGCCAAATGGATTTTTATTACTGGCGAAAATAGTTATGGTAAATCAACATTATTACAAGCTATTGCTACTGCCTTAACACAAGAAATAGCCGATACCAATAGAGGTAATAGTCGTGAAAAATTAGCTATTGAACTAAAAAGTAGGAATAACTTCCAAATTTTCAATCATTGGGACAGAAGAAATTTCAATCATTTCAAATATTTAGCCTGTTACGGACCCTCGCGTTTATTACTCCAAACAGACCGCAGCCAAAACGAAGTAGATGAAAAATCATCAACGACCTATCATTTATTTAATCCAGATGGTATTTTATTGAATATTGAATTTGAATTATTCAAATGGTTTTATAAAAAAGATGAGCGTTTCGGTAAAGTCATTTCTATATTCAAACAATTGATACCCAATCTTCAAGATATAGTATTGGATGAAAAAGATGATAAAATATACTATATTGAAAAAGATGGTCAAGAAAGGCTTTTATTCAATCAGTTGGCTTCTGGTTATCGCTCGTTGATAGCTATGGTAGGCGATATGATGATACGTTTATTCAAAACACAAGAGAATATTACAAATCCGAATGACTTGGCAGGTATCGTCTTGATTGACGAATTGGATTTGCATTGGCATCCTAAATGGCAACACCGTCTGCCTACTATTTTGTCTGATATATTTCCTAATGTGCAATTTGTCGCTACAACGCACAGTGCTATACCCTTATTAGGTGCGCCTAAAAACTCTATTTTCATTAAAGTAACCCGTAATTTAGCCGAAGGTATTACCGCTGAAAAGGTGGATATTGATATGACCAATTTATTGCCCAATCATGTACTGACATCGGAGTTATTTGATATGGATATTGATGATATTAAAGCCATTGCTAATGGCAATATCAATCAAATACGGACAGAAGACACGATGCAAGAAGTCAAGGAAAATATGGATATTGACAAAAGATTGAAAGAATTTGAGTTGAGTAACGCTTCCTTCCCAGATAATTTATTTGATTAATCCCCCTAAAACATCTATGATAAGCGTCAAGAAAGATTTCCTACAAATTCCGATAAAACTACAATCCATCGAATGTCAAAACAAAGTTGCTTTGACATTATTAGAGAAAAATGCCCATAAGTTTGCATCCAATTACTATCGTGAAGGCTCTTTTGAGGCATTAAAAATCATATACCATAGAAAATGTGCCTTTTGTGAAACGGATACTACTGTCGGTGCTTCCCTTAGAGTTGATCATTTTAGACCCAAAGTATTTGTTTTCGGCGATAATAACCACTTGGGTTATTATTGGTTAGGCTATGAGTGGAGTAATTTGATTTTAATTTGTGAAAAATGTAATCGTCATAAATCAAACAAATTTCCAATTGCTCAAGATGGTATTCGTGTATATGAACCCGTTTTAGGAGAAACTGGAGATATGGTTAAAGAACATCAATGGGCTTCTGCAACGCATTTTTTAAATGAAAAATCGCTGTTACTTAATCCTGAATTGGATGATGTAGAAAGGCATTTTATTATAAATTCGGAAGGGGAATGGAAGTCTATAACAGAATATGGTCAAGTAACTGAAAATATTTGTAAACTCAATAGAGGGGAATTGCGCTACGAAAGAAGGAGCAAAATCAACAAATTAGTATCTGATATAAAAAGGCAACTTGATAGGTACATCAACAAGACTATTGATATTGCCCATTTCAAGATTAATCTCAAAGATTTATTTGATGATTTGTTAGAGAAAACATTGCCGCATAATACCTATTCCAGAACTTATTGGTTTATGTTTTATAAATTTAAAAAGGTTATCTTACCGCATATTGAGGGTGAAGAAGCTAAAGAATGTATTCAAAATGCTTTTGTCGCTTATTTAGAAAACAGATTGTAGATATTAGACTGAAAATACTGAGGGGTATCCATTCTCTGACTATATTTGCTTCATAAATAAGATAACCACATTCACCAGACATAAATCACCCATTACCCATAAGCTCTATGGAAAAACAATTGACAGAACTACAATCTCGAAAACAACAAGCCAAGCTCGGTGGCGGTCAAAAACGCATTGATGCGCAACACTCTAAGGGCAAACTTTCTGCCCGTGAGCGCGTACATTTCCTACTCGATCCTGATAGTTTTGAAGAAATTGGGCAACTCGTGACGCACCGCAGCGTGGATTTTGGGCTTGAAAATGAGCAATATTTCGGTGATGGCGTTATCACAGGCTATGGTACTGTAAATGGGCGTATGGTCTATGTTTTTTCCCAAGATTTTACCGTTTTTGGCGGTTCGCTCTCAGAAACCCACGCGGAGAAAATCTGCAAAATTATGGATTTAGCCATGAAAAACGGCGCACCATGTATTGGTCTCAACGATTCGGGTGGTGCGCGGATACAAGAGGGCGTAAACTCGTTGGGTGGTTATGCGGATATATTTTACCGCAACGTGATGGCTTCGGGCGTAGTGCCGCAAATATCGGCGATTATGGGACCCTGCGCGGGGGGGGCAGTGTATTCTCCCGCTATGACGGACTTTATTTTGATGGTCGAAAACACCTCCTATATGTTCGTAACGGGACCCAATGTAGTGAAAACGGTAACAAATGAAACTGTGACGAGCGAAGAACTTGGCGGGGCGCATACCCACGCCACCAAGTCAGGGGTGACCCACCTTACTGCTACAAACGACTTGGAATGTATCGAAAAAATCAAGCAATTGCTCTCCTATATGCCCCAAAATTGCGAAGAGCGACCCCCTCAGTATCCGTACACTATGGGCGATGAATATAGGGACATATTAGACCAAGTGATACCCGATAACCCAAATCAGCCTTATGATATGCGCGAAGTGATAGCGGGTATTGCAGATGTGGACAGCTTTTTTGAAGTCCATGCCGCATATGCTGAGAATATTGTAGTCGGTTTTGCGCGTTTGGCGGGTCGTTCTATTGGTATTGTTGCCAATCAACCTGCGGCATTAGCGGGTGTTTTGGATGTAGAAAGTTCTAAAAAAGGGGCGCGTTTTGTGCGTTTTTGTGATAGTTTTAATATTCCACTATTGGTTTTGGTGGATGTGCCAGGCTTTCTACCAGGAACTGACCAAGAGTGGCGCGGCATCATTACCAATGGCGCAAAACTGTTGTACGCATTCAGTGAAGCCACTGTGCCGCGCGTGACTGTCATTACCCGCAAAGCCTATGGCGGGGCATATGACGTAATGAACTCTAAACACATCGGTGCGGACATGAATTTTGCATGGCCCAATGCCGAAATCGCCGTGATGGGCGCAAAAGGCGCGTCCGAAATTATTTTCAAAAAAGAAATAGCCGAAGCGGCTGACCCTGCGGCAAAACTCTTAGAAAAAGAAAAGGAATATGCCGAAAAATTTGCCAATCCGTATCGTGCGGCGGCGCGTGGCTTCGTAGATGAAGTCATTATTGCAAGAGAAACGCGGCGCAAATTGATAAAAGCCTTTACGATGTTGGAGAATAAGGTGGTGCATTTGCCGAGGAAGAAGCATGGGAATATACCGTTGTAAAACTTAGATTATAGCTTTTGACAGCCACTAATTACACTAATTTCTTTCTTTAAAACAGTTTATGATTAGTGGAAATTAGTGGATGCTATATGTATTAAACCCTAATTCTAAATGAGGCTAAAAACGGACGCAAACAACGCGGTAATCCTCCCTACTAATCCTTTATAAAATTCAAAATATGGCTCCTATTTCCTCCCGTTGGGATTTGATTTTAGTGATGTTTGTCTTTAGTTTTCGGATTTTAGCCGTAATCCTACCGATAATCCTACTATTCATCGGTTCTAAAAAGGTGAATTATATTGTCAATAGCTGCACCCTTGTAGCCGGTTTGATATTAGCCTACCGTTTTGGAACAGAATATTTATATTTGGTTATTCCCGCTATACTGTCTGTTTTTATTAAAACAAGAAGTTCAAATTCTTGACACTTTATTTGTTATAAATATTTAAAAAC